>CAZXXV010000202.1:0-7779 GCA_964644725.1 uncultured bacterium | reverse complement strand
CTCGCGAGCGGCCACCATCTGCCCGTGTTCCATCCCCCGGAGGATGACGTGGTGCAGTGTCCCCGGCGCATCCAGCCGTGCCTATCGTGGCATCCTCGCGCTGGCCCTCCGTCTTGAGTCGTGGGGAACGCCATCAGAGTTATTCCTCTCAGTCAACAACGTCCCCCACTACAACTACACTCCTTACCCCTGGCTAGGTGCCAGGCATCAGCAAATTGACTTCCGAGTTTCGTATGGTGTCCCCGGAATTCCGCAGGCCTGTCCCGAGATTCCTCCCGAATTGGCCATCGGGCCACGAGTGGCCCCCTTATGGTACGCGCTTCTTCACTTCCGTTCCCGATCGCGAACCGGAGGCGGCTTCCGACGCAAGCAGGCCCCGGGAGCCCAAAGGATGTCGGGACCCTCCTCTCGCGGAACCAATGCCTGGCGCCTACCCAGGCACGTTGTTTTCAGAACCAACGGGTCCCCCATTATCGTAGGAAGAAACACAGGATGCAACGTATTACGAACCCGTTGACATAGGCGGCCCAAGTGCGTATAGTGCCGCTGAGCCCCGCTGTGGATGCGGGAATCCCGCCCACCCCAACAAGGGAGGACGTATGGCAAAGATGATGACGAAGACGCAGGTGGTCGCGCATCTGGCAGGGAAGGTCGATCTCCCGAAGAAGACGGTGACGATCCTCCTCGAGGAACTCGTGGCCCTCGCCACGAAGGAAGCCAAAGCGACGGGGCAGTTTGTCGTCCCCGGCTTGGGGAAGGCCGTGAAGGCCGCCCGCAAGGCGCGGGTGGGGCGCAATCCGCAGACCGGCGAAGCGCTCAAGATTCCGGCGAAGACGGTGGTGCGGTTCCGCCTGGCCAAGGCGTTCAAGGACGGCGTGGTCCCCCCAAAGAAGAAGTAGCACGGATTGTCGCAGCGGCTTTGCCGGCAACTGGCAGCGCACAAGCCTCGGGGTGTCCCGGGGCTTGTGCTTTATCTGGGGACCTAGTCGGCTGAAGGAACCGGTCGAAGAGTATCTCAGCACGACGGCAGACGCGACGTAATACGGGACGTTGCAGCCTTCGTCTCCTTGTTGCTTCCTCCCGGTCGCCGAGCCGTTCCATAGCCACCCGGAGTCCCCGCAGGCGTTTCCCGAGATTCCTCCCGGATTGGGCATCGGGGCGCGAGTGGCCCCCGTATGGTACGCGCTTCTTCACCTCCGTTCCCGATCGAGAACCGGAGGCGGCCTCCGACGCAATCAGGCCCCTGGAGCCCAAAGGATGTCGGGTACCTCCTTTCGCGGAACCAATGCCTGGCGCTGACCCAGGCAAGTTGTTTTCAGAACCAACGGGTCCCCCATTATCGTGGGAGGAGACACAGGACGCCACGTCCCCTATTATTCGGCCGGATCCCTTCGAGGGGTGGCACTCCGCCCCGTTTGGAACGGTTGGCCCGTGCGTGGACGGCCAGGCCGATGTCCTGGAAGAAGACCGTCTGGGCATCCTCCCCGTCAAACAGGTGAAGGTTCTCGGGTCGGTCGCGGAGCGTCCGATAAATAGAGGCTGGAGCGAGGAGGTCGTGCGTGCCGGGGAGGACACACACGGGAATGGGGTGGATTCTCTGGACCTGGTCCAAGACAAACCGAAGGTCCGAGACGTCAGGCCGGTGGCTGTCGAACAGGTCCCCCACAACAAGTACAGCGTTCGCCCTGTGATCCCGGGCCAAGGTCAAGACGCGAGCGAATGTCTCTCGGATCTGGGCCCGGACCGTCCGACCGAACTCCCCGAGGAACCGGAACGGCCGACCGATGTGCACATCAGCGGTGTGGATGAGCCGAACCATCACAACCCTCCCTCAGATCCGCCTCAGCCTCCCGATCTTCTCTTTACCGATCACGGACCTGCCCCATGTCCCGCACCCTCACTGTGACGGTCACACCTCCCCGAGCCGAACCCGTCCCAGTGCGCCTATCGTTCAAAACTCAAGTAGGGGGGGCCCATCGGACAATCAAGATTCACCTCGTTCAAGAGCCACTCGAATCGCGTCGGTCGCATTTGGGATCTCCTGCGCCAGGAATCTCAAGACCCGGTAGCCGAGGTTTTGCAGCTCATTCGTCTGTCGGGTGTCGTGAACACGCTGGCAAATCGAAGAGTGGAACGCCAGGCTGTCCACGTAGATCAGGACACGCTGGTTCGGGTAGGCAAGGTCGGCTCGCGTGATGAGGCGACCATTTTGGCGGACCTCGTATTGCTTTTCAGGTTCAGGGAGCCCGGCCTCACGAATGGCTCGAAGCAGTCGCAGTTCCTGCGGTGACTCACAGCCCTCCCGTCGGGCCTCTTCCCACTCGGGGCCCTCGACAACATGGGCAGCCGCACCCAGTGGACCCTCCGAATGGATCGTCTCATTGGCTGCCGCCCGCAGGTATGGAAGCACCAGCCGCCAGTTGAGTACCCGATGGACCCGCTGGTTTCGGTACGTTCTGAGGCACCGATAGCACGAATTCGGGCAGTCGTGACCTTCCAGATGGCGGGCGGCCGCGCTGGCGACGGCCGGGAACGCGGCGGCCATTTCCCGGAGGATGCCGGAACCACCCAGCACCGTGTCCACCCAGGCCAACTCCATGACCTCTTCGCCGCCCTGGGTCCTTCGGGTAAGGACGACCGCGTCCAGGTCATCCTCATCCAGGCCGAAGTGCCGAATGGTGCCTTGCATCACTGCCGCGCCGAAGGACCACGCCCAGGCAACACCTTCCCCACCCAGGCCTGCCAGGCCGGGCACGATCAGCCGCAGGGTGTCGGCGCGCCCTTGGTGACCGAGAGCGAAGTGCGCTGGAACGCCATTGCATCGCCTGGCGTGCTCATCCTGATTCGCCCGCGGGTCCCGATTCCCCCGAGGCACTCTCCCTCGTCGCCCCAAGGGCGACGGTGCGGGAGGCTCGGGCACGAGTTCCCCGCACGTTGGGCACAGGTGGAAGCCAATCGCCTGCGCAACTACTCCACCATCATCGGGCACCTCGCGGGGGCCGTGGTTGACCCACCAGATCCCTTCTTGCTCACGCAGCTCCATTCGCCACGGGCCAAGTCCATATCCCATCCCGCCAACATCCCGCTGCGGGTGGATCCTGATGTCATGGACGTGGAACTGCCGCTCCTCCTCGGCTTCGACCTCCACCTCAGCCGGCCATGCTTGAAAGGCCCCGACATCCCAGGCAAGCTGCGTGGACCCTGCCAGCTCGGCACCGCAGCGGGCACACTGGTTCGCCCCGCGCGCGCGATTGGCGAGCCCGCAATCGGGGCATTCAGTAAACTCGAATTGATACCCCGCATGGCCTGCCCCCAAAGAGCCGGGCCGGTTCAGAGCAATGCCCCTGACGTGCCACCGATGTCCACGGGCATAGACAATTTGCCCAGGCGCGTACTCCCGCTGGGCTTGGAGCCGACCGGCGAAGATCGGCTCTGGATCGAAGGCGAGGGACAGCGATCCAGGGTCGCCCGGGAAGGCATACCCTGGCAAGATGCCAGCCTCGGCCAGGACACGGGGGAGGTAGGCATACTTGTGATCCTCGCGGAGCTTCCGCGCCAGGATCCGGTAGCCCTTCTCGGCCTCCTCCTCCCGGGGACTCTGCCGGACGCGCTGGCCATGCTCCCGCATCTTGCGGACCGACTCTTCGATGAGATGGCCCCGTTGGATCAGCGCATGCCGCACCAATCCCGGAACCACCTCGACGATGCCCTCCAGCCACCGACCAAAATCGGCTACCGCTCCGGCCACATGCTGGAAGACCGTGAGGGCTCGCTGCCGCGCATTCGGCCGCGCATCCTCAAGGCGGCGGATCAGATTGCTCGCGTTCGGCTCAAGGAGTTGCCCCTCTTCCCCCAGCAGCGTCGTGAGGTTCGATGGAAAGTCAATGCGGGCCTCTTCCACGACCAGGCTGCGGACGTGCCGCGCTACCGTCTCCAGATTGTTCAGGTTGAATCGTGGAGGCGGGATCGCGCCGGCGATGATCTCGTCCGGATGGTCGAAGAAATATCCATCGTGCGGCGTATTCCGGGCAAAGCCCGCCGCGATGCCCATTCGGGAGCGTCGCCCCGTGCGGCCCGTCCGCTGGGCGTAGTTCGCTGGGTTCGGAGGGACGTTTCGGAGGGCCACTGCCTCCAGGTCACCGATGTTGACCCCCAGCTCCAGCGTTGGGGTGCAGGCCAGGACGTTGAATCGTGGTGGGTCGGCGAGGAAGCCTTGTTCGGCCCGGGCGCGCTCTTCGTCAGTGATCGCTGCGGAGTGCTCCGCCGGGATGAGCGGTGGCGCCTGGTCAGCCGCGATCAGGAGGGCATTCAGGTTCTCGGATCCGAGCGGCCCCCCCCATTCCTCAAGGCGCCCCTCGCAGCCAGTGCGAATGCATGGACCACCTGCCGACTCATTGGAAACCACCCGACCACAAACGGAGCACCGGGCGAACGACCGCCCCGCCTCAAAGAGCAGAATGTCAGGGGCGACCTGGAACCCTTCGGCCTCGTTCGCGTTCTGCCCGATCCGGGAGATCACAAGGAGTCTCTCATGTTCCAGCCACCGCAACACAGCGGCCAGAGAATCCGCCCCTGCATGATCGCCCAGGAGCTGCCGCCAGAGTCGCTGGACGCCTGCCGGATTCCCTGTTGCATTCCAAGTGGTCTCCAGCTTGTAGTTCCGGGTGCGTTCCGTGCGCTGCCCCGGCTCGCGGAAGGCCACCGGCAGTCCCACTTGTCGGCCCGGCTCGATCCCGTACCGCTGTGAGAGCTGATCGCCCCGGCGTAACCGGAATCGGAGAGCATCATGGGCTACAGCGCGGCGCGTGCGCAGCAGATCGAGCAGGTGGGGGATCGCCTGCGCAATCGCCTCTCGCGCCAAGCCCTGCGACCGGCAGAGGCGGTCGAACTCCTCGCCGGACGTCGCATCTTCCAGCCCAGCGTACCGGATGCGCACCAGGCCCAAGCGCTCGAGTCCGGCCCGGACATGTGGCGCGATTACGAACTCCGTAAGCATCGCACCTGCCAGGCGGTCTGTCGCACGCCGCCGGGCGTCGGGACTCCGGGGCTGCTCGATCACGCCCTGTTCGACGTATGCGTTGAGAAGCCCTTCTATCAGCCAAGGAAAGTCGTGCGGCTGTCCGTCCGATCGCAGCAGGCGAAAGACGGCGCGGCGCAGACGGAGGTGATCCTCGATACCGGCGATGAACCGCGCCTGATGCGCGGCGTCCTGCCGGCTGTCACAAAAGACTAAGAGCTTCCGGCGGTCCTCCGGCAAACCACGCATGATCATGCGGGCGACGTGCGTCAAGGCGAGGGAATTCCCCAGGCTTACGGGCGTGATGACATCAAACCGGCCGTACCGGCTGCGGCAGATCGGGCAGCGTGTCCCCCGCCCGCGGAGAATACGGACGGGGCGTAGCGAATCATTCGTGGGACAGACGCATGCCCGCATCCCGGGGTTCTCGCTGAGCGAAAGACATCGCGGACACAGGTAGGCATCCGCCCGCGCGGCGGGAGGAGCCTCGACGACTTCATCTTCCGCCTCCACGGCAGCGGCATCGTCGTCAGAGCCCTCCTCTCCGCCCTGTGGGTCCTCTTCTGGCTCCACCTCGATCGGTGCCACCGGGGGATCGAACAGGAATGCCGACCGGCGCCCGGAGACGCGCCCGGGCCACGGAGCGACCGGCCCGGCGCCATCTTCGGGCGCTCGCACCATGAAAAAGTCCCACCCGCAGGTTCGGCACAACGCGAGGGGAAGGGCGCGCGCACCGCACCGGTCACACGTCTCGACTCCTTCGCCGAGGAGCCTCCCACACCCGGGATCGGTACAGCGCCAGAACCTGGCCAAGCCGCGCAGAAACCGATGTACGCGTGGCCGGAGGCGAACCGGATGATCATCGGGCAGGCAGGGACCGACAAGGAGGGCCGCTTCCACCTCTCGCCGAAGGCCATCTCGCGTCACCCCGTTCCGACCGAGCCGCCTGCCTTCCTCCTGGCCGAGGAGATCCACAATCTCTTCCAAGGACCGCGGCCGCCGGAACCAGTCCAGCAACAGGTACGGAAGAGGCGTTCTGGCCCAGGCTTCCTCCAGAGGAACGGGCGTGTTCGGCGGAACCCCTCCAATCTTCCGGGCGAGTGCGAGCACCTGCTCTGCGTTCTCTGGCTCAAATGCGTTCAGCTCCGCCTCGGTGATCTCTGATGGCGGCGGGAACCGAAGGTCCGCCGGGCGGACCGGCGCAATGGGCGATTCCGTGACGACCGCCTCGGGGGGCGTCTCGTGCCCCGTCAGGTTGCCGAAGAATGCGGCCACGCCGACCCGCGGGTCTCCCGTACCGCCTGATTGCAGGGTTGCTGACGTTCCGATGAACAGCGGGGCTGGGGAATTCGGCTGGCCGAGCTGCAGGGCGGCGCGCAGCCGGCGCAGGAGGCACGCGACATCCACACCCAGCGCCCCGTGGTATGCATGGACCTCGTCCAGCACGATGAAGCGGACGCGGTGATTCCGAAAGATTTCGCGCCCATCGCCCCGGAGGAGCAGATACTCCAGCATCTGGTAGTTCGTGAGGAAGAGGTCCGGCGGGTTGGCCCGAAACTCGCCCCGGGTCACCCGCTCTTCCTCGGGAGCCTCCGGCGGCCGCGCGCCCATCAGTTGCGTCTCGCCGGTGTACCGCCCGAACGAAATCCCTGTGCCGGTCAGTAGCGCCCGGATTCGATTCCGCTGATCATTGGCCAGGGCATTCATCGGGTACACAAGAACAGCCTTCGGCCCAGGTTCGTCGCGGTGTCGGAGGCAGTGGTCCACGATCGGCATGAGGAACGCCTCCGTCTTCCCCGATCCGGTGCCGGTCGCGATTACCACCGGCTCTCCTCGGAGAATTCGGCGGCACGCCTCGGCCTGGTGGGCGAATGAATGATCCGCGATCGGCGAGAAACGGCGGCGGGTCTCTTCAAGCAGCTCAGTCAGCGGCGGGCCGTATTGGTGGGGCGATGCCAGGGCGATGAACGGCTCACGAGTCAGGAAACCCTCGCGGGCAATCTCCCGTTCAAACGCCTCGCGGAGTCGCTCCTGACGCGGCTGGAACGTAGTGCGGAGGAGGCGAAGGTAGTCCTCCCGAAGATTCCGGGCGATCCTGAGCGGGTTCATGCCAGAGGAGACCCTCCCCCCGGTGCGGAAAAACGTCACGCAACCCAGTTGCCCAATGGGGTGCCCAGGTCTTCGAAGTCACCGGTATTGTTCGTAACAAGAGTGGCCTGGAAATGGCGAGCATATGCTGCGATGAGAAGGTCAGCATCGTCGTGCGGCCGCCCGCGGGCTCGGCAGGCTACCCACAATTGGGTCGCGTCATCCCATATCGCGCGTTCAAAGTCGGCCCATAGAAGTGTTCTTGCGAGGTGATCAAAGTCCCGGAGTTGGCGGGATGCTGCCCGCTCGAGGAGTCCCCGCCGCACCTCGAAATAGACGACGGGGCAAAGGTAGATCGTCGCGTTGGACGTCGCGGCCTCCGCCAGGCGGGGTACCACTCGCCGATCTTGGCGTAAGATGCGACTGATGATGTTGCTATCGAGGACGAACCTGTCCAAAGCCTCACGGATCCTTTGGGGGTCGAAACCTCACCCGGTTCTCGCGAAGCCACCTTTCGAAGTCGTCCCACCACGCCTCGCCGAGGTCGTCGGGTTCGGCCATGAATTTCTCCAAGAACTCAAGAAGCTGCTGGTTCTCGGGCCGCAGCGGACCAGGCGGTGCATCCGTAGATAGCGTTTCAGGCTGCTTGTGGGCTGAACTCATCCGTCCCCACC
>CAZXXV010000201.1:0-7800 GCA_964644725.1 uncultured bacterium | reverse complement strand
AATCGAGTGGGTCTTCCCTGAGCGGCTTTCGACCGGCGAAGCCTTCCTGGAGGCCGTGCCAGAAGCGGATCTCGTGCTCGCCGAGGCGCCAGCAGAGAAACACCTGCTGCCGCCCTCGCCGGGCTAGGAAGTCCACCGGCCCGTGGTCCAGATCCTTGTTCAGCGCGGATCTCTCACGCTAAGATCGCCAAGGGCGCAAGGAGAGGCAGGAATCCGTCCCTTCCCTGGCGGGCCTGGGACAGATCCTTCCCGCCAGCCGCCGGTTTTCTGTGTGAATGGCCCAGCAAGTCTTGGCACGCTTGGCGAGAGGAGTGTAACGTTTGGCTTCAGGAATGGGCGGTGGGAGGATCGAAGAGGCAGCTCAAGACCTCGAGGATCGTCCGTGCGGCGTTTTCCTCTTGCAGGGTGGGGACGATCTCCACGTCGCCGGCGTCGCGCAGTTCCAGCCCGGCCAGCATGGGCTGGTCTCGCTCGGGGTCGTAGTACCCCCGCCCTCGCTTGTAGTAGGGGAACTGGGTCGAGGCCTCGCGGATCGCCCGCGGGCTGTAGCGCGCGCCCGGGTGCTGCGTCGTGGCCTCGTCGGTGGGAATGCCGAGGGTCGCGGCGTGCGGGGCCGGCGATTCGGCCGGGTCGTAGCTGGGCACCTTGGCGAAGGTGGCGATCCCGGTGAAGGGCAGGGTCACGAACGGACCTCGCTCTGCAGGCGGGCGAGGAGGGCGTCCTTGAGGTCCTCGCGGTTCCGCTCCGTGAGCCGGTATAACTCCACCCTCGGGCGTCGCTTCAGTCCATCGATCCACGGATGTGGAGCCTGCAGGACCGTCCCCAAGATCGGCTTCCGCGAGGCGAGCGCCGCCTCCAGCGCCTGGACGAATCGGGGAGAGCAGAGCTCCATCTTGCCGATCTCGTCCACCACGATCAGGTCGGCCTCGGCCGTGGCCGCCTCCAGGGCCGAAACGCCCACGGCCTCGAAGGCCGGCACATCCACGTGGTAGCGGCCGACCCGGGGTCCCTTCACCGCCCTGATGTGTGCCAGGATGCCGACGCGCCCGTCCAGGCTGCTCACCCGGAAGCCGACGCGCTCTCGCCCCTCCCTGATCTCTTCCGTGACGAAACCGCCGGCCTTGAGCGCCGACTCGGCGACCACGGCGCGGATCAGTGTGGTCTTTCCCGACCCCGGCGCACCCGTGATCAGAAGCGCGGTGCCCATGGCTCCTGCATCGATCTCCGCGAGGCCGAGCCTGCTCTCCCGGCCCCTCATCTCTTTACACGGCCATCATTTCACCTGGGGCTCGAGCACCCGGATGTTGTGACTGGCGGCCGCCGCCTTGGGGTCCTGCGGGGCGGATTGCTCGAACAGCCGGAACTCCTCCATCGCGAGCTGGAGCAGGGAGCGCTTGTCCTCCACCCGGCTGAGCTGGGCCTTCTGGATGTAGGCCAGGCCCAGGTGATAGTGGGCATCCGCCAGGGTCGGTCGCAGCTCCACGGCGCGGCGATAGGCCGCCACTTTCTCGTCCACCAGGGCCCGAATCTTCTCCCCCATCACCACGCCCAGGTTGTAGTAGGCATCGGCGTCTTCGGGGCGAAGCCCGATGGCCTCGCGGAACGCCTGGATGGCCTGGTCGTTCTCCCCGGCGTCCGCGCAGGCCAGTCCGAGCTGGAAGCGAATCGAGGCGTCAGCCGGAGCCAGCCGGGCCGCCTCGCGGAAGTGGACGGCAGCCAGCCGGGGGTCGTTCGCTCTCCGGTAGAGGTCACCCAGGGCTACGTGGAGCTGGGGCTCATCCGGCTTCTTGGGCAGGACCTGGGTGAGCTCGGCGATGGCGCGCGGGATGTCGCCGCTGGCGCGATAGGCCAACCCGAGGCCCACGCGCGCCTCGATGTGCTCTGGAGAAAGCTCCAGCGCGCGGGTGAAGGCCTCGACGGCCTGTCCGGGCTGGCGGAGTTCGAGGAGGGTGATGCCCAGATTGTGGTGGGCCTCGGTGAGAGCGGGGTTTAGCCGGATCGCCTGCCGAAACTGATAGAGGGCGTATTCCAGGTCGCGCCGCTGCAGGGCGCCGACCCCCGCGTTATAGCGTTGGATCGACTCCTGGATGCGCGGGTCCGTTGATGCCGGCGGCTGAATGGCGGCCGGTGGGGAGGCCGGGGGCTGAGGAGCCGCCGGTGGCGAAGTCGGCGCCTGACCCCCCGCCGCCGGCGTCTCCGGATCGGCCGCGGTCGCGGCGCTCACCAGAGCGGCCAGGAACACAAACACGAGGATCGTCGTTCGCGTCATGGGCTGCCACCCTCCGGCCGGCCGGCCCGCGGTGCCCGGACGAATGCCTTCTCCGCCGCCAGGATGGGCGCGTTCTCCCGCAGGGCTAACGCAATGGCGTCACTCGGTCGGGAATCGAGGACGACCTCTTTTCCCTGGGCGTCCAGGATCAGATTGGCGAAGTAGGTATTGTCGCGCATCTCGGTGATGACGACACGCTTCACCTTGGCCTGCAAGCGGTGAATCGCCTCCAGCATGAGGTCGTGAGTGTAGGGTCGGGGCAGCTGCATCCGCTGGAGGGGCAGGATGATCCCCTGGGCCTCCATCGGACCGATGAACATGGAAAGCTCACGCTTGTCCTGCTTGGCTCGCAGAAACACCAGGGGCATCCCGGAGGTGGGATCGGCTGCGACGCCCATCACCTCCATCTCGTAGAGGGTCCCGTTGGTGTTCTGCGGTTCCCCCGCCCATGCCGTCGCCGATAATAGGATGGTCGCCGCCAGCGCTCCCCTGGCCAAGGCCCTGCATGCGTACTGCATCCTGAAACTCCTCGGGCCCTTGCCCTTGCATCGGCCCCGATCCGAAATTACCAACCGCCAAGACCGCCAAGACCGCCAAGACCGGAACGCGCCGTATGGGCAAAGAAACGGAGACCCTGAACCCCCCCATAAACCCGCTTCCTGTTCCGCGATCCTGAGGCAGAGCCATCATGTCCTTGGCGACCCGGGTACCCAGCGCTCGCGCTGGGTGATCATGGCGGTTCAAGCTTCTTCTCGGATGAGGGCTAGAAGAACTTCACCAGGACCCGTTCCCCCTTCTCCACCAGGTCCACGTTGGCCGGGATCTCGATGTAGCCCTCGGCGTCGGCCATGGAGGTGATGGCGCCCGATTCCTTGAAGGCCGGGACCACCTCGCCGTGCTCGACCCGGACCGGCAGGTACTGGTGTCGCCCGATGGTCGAGGTGTAGCGGCGCGACATGGGCAGCTCGACGCCGCCCGTCCGCACCTCGGGGAGGCGGGCCAGCTTGCGCAGCACCGGGACCAGCAGGCCGTACCCGTTGGTGAGGCAGGAGGTGGGATACCCGGGCATCCCCAGCAGCAGTTTCCCCTCGATGAGGCCGCACAGGGTCGGCTTTCCCGGCTTGACCGCAATGCCGTGGAACTTCACCTCTCCCATGCCCTCGACAGCCTCCACCATCACGTCCCGCTCGCCCACGGAGCTGCCGCCGGAGAGGACGATCACGTCGCAGACGAGCGCATCGCGCAGGGTGCGGCGCACGTCCTCCAGCGTGTCCTTCATGATGGGGAATAACCTGGGAATCCCTCCGGTCTCCTGGATCAGGGCCGAGAGGGTATAGGAGTTGATGTCATAGATCTTCCCCGGCTCCAGTGGATCGCCGGGGTGCACGATCTCGTTTCCCGAAGGGATCACGGCCACGGTCGGCCTGGCGAAGACGGGGACCTCCGTGATCCCCAGGGCAGCCAGGACGCCGATCTTGCTGGGGTCGAGACGCGTGCCGGATGACAGGACCTCCCGGCCGGTCTGGATGTCCTCGCCCTGCGGCGAGACGTTCTGGCGAGGATAGACCGGCTTGTAGATCTTCACCTTCTCTGCCCGCGCGCCGTCTCCCTCCAGCTCCGTGTCTTCGACCTGGACGACGGCATCGGCCCCCGCGGGAATGGGCGACCCGGTGGCCACCTGGATGCAGGTCCCTCGCGCCACCTCGCCCCGGGCGGTGTCGCCGGCGTGGATCACGTCGGTCAGGCTCAGGCGAACCGGATTGAAGTTCCCGGCCCCGAAGGTATCCTCGGCGATCACGGCGTAGCCATCCATGGCGGCCCGCGGGAACGGCGGCACGGACATGCCCGCCACGACGGGTTCGGCCAGGACCCGGCCCGTGGCCTGCAGCAGCTCCACGCGCTCTGTCCGGGTGATGGGCTCGACACAGTCCAGGAGGATGCGCAGCCCATCCTCCAGGGAAATGAAAGCCTTCATGGGCTTCATGGCCATGGCACTTCTCCGAGAGACAGAAGGGCCCCGGGCAAGGGCACCCGGGGCCAAGTAGAAGCTCTGCGTCGCGGGATCGGCCGCCTACTGGGCCTTGATGCAGCGGACCAACCGCCACCCATTCATCATCAGCACGTTGACACAGTGCATTTGGTCCGGGGACAGGGCGGCCTTTTCCAGGAGCGGCTTGAGCTTCAGGTCGGTCTTGAATCCGATCCGGGTGCAGACGGGGGCCAGCATCCACTCCACGGCGCCGAGGATCGGGTTCTCGCTCCTGAAGTGGTTCAGGATCACGAGATGACCGTTGGGCCCGCAGACGCGCCGCATCTCGAGGAGCGTCTTCACTGGGTCCGGCACCGCGCTGATCACGTAGGTGGCCAGGACGTGGTCGAAGGCGTTGTCGGGAAACTCGAGGTTGGAGGCGTCCATCAGCCCCAGCGTGACGTTGGTCAACCCGAGTTCCCTTGTCCGCTCCCTGGCCTTCTGCAGCATCTCGGTTGAGATGTCAATGCCCGTCACGCTGCAGTCGCGAGGAAACAAGGGGAGGTTCAGCCCCGTTCCCACCCCGATTTCCAAGATACGGTCGCCCGGCTTGATCTCCAGAAGATCGATGGCCGCCACCCGGCCGGAATGAAAAATCTTATTAAACAGGATGTCATAGACCGGCGTCAAAATAGCGTAGGCGCGCTTGACCGTGCGGTAGTCCAGCATCCGTGCGCTGGCTGCCTTATGCCCCCGGACGTTCTCCATGCCGATACTCTTTCCGTCCCCCAATGTGATCACCTCCTTGAAGGCCGGCATTATATCCCAATCTCCTGCCTGGCAACAGGATTTTTTCCCCGAAGCGGACGGGGAGCCTCACCGCCCGCCCCTGGTAGTCCCGGTAGAGGAGATAGCCTTGAGTCCGGCCGAATTCGAACAGCCGTCGGGTCAGGTCCACATCCGCCTTGCAGTACTCGATGACCTTGTCCACCTCGCCGGCCTTCCACCAGGCCAGGCTCTGCAGGCCGTCCGCCAGCTTCGGCGCACCCAGGGTCTCCTGGGCCAGGTGATTCAAGCTCAAGCGGAAGCCCAGGCTCGTATGAACCTCCTCCAGGATGTCGAGGGCGGGCAGCGCGGCGTAATCCAGGTCGCGGTACCCCCGCAGGACACCGAAGTCGAACCGACGCAGGTTGAAGCCGATGATGCAGGCCGACGAGGTCAGATCCGCCAGCAGGTCATCCACCTGGGCCTCGGTGTAGACCCGCATCTCGCCCGTCTCGAGGTCCGCGGTGACGGCCACGGCCAGGCCCATCCGGCCGCAGTTCTCCCAGCCGCCGACCTCTTCGGCGCTCCGCTGCGTTTCGATGTCGAGGACGAGGATGCGGGGAACCTCCGACCGGGGCGCGCCGGATTCTGCGACAGCTCCGAGAGGCGCCGGGAACACTCCAGGCAGGGCAGGGGCTGACGCTGATGCGGCAATCGCCACGTCCTTTGGGATCTGGATGAGGCCGAGGAGGCCCTGGAGGGTGAGGATGGCCGCGGCCTTGTCCAGGGGCTTGTTGCCCGAGCCGCACTTGGGCGAGTAAATGCAGGAGGGGCATCCCGCTTCGCACGGGCACTCCTGGAGGAGGTGGAGGGTGTGGCCCATGAGGTCCTCCAGGACGCGGTAGCACCGCTCGGCCAAACCGATCCCCTCCGGATATCCGTCGTAGATGAAGACCGCCGGCCGCCCAACCTGCGGGTGAAAGGTGGTGGAGATCCCGCCGACATCGCCCCGGTCGCACAGGGCGAAGAGGGGGAAGAGACCGATCATGGCGTGCTCCACGGCATGGATCCCGCCCATGAAGTGGAGCCCGCCCGGCGCCGAGTACTTCACGTGATCGCGGATCTCCTCCGGGATCTCGAACCAGAGGCCCTGCGTCTCGAAGGTGTGGGGCGGCAGATCCAGCGGGTAGCTTCCGATCCGGTCCTGGCCGAAGATCCGGCGCTTCTCGAAGCCGGTGACCCGCTCGGTCACCTTCAGCCGCCCCAGGCGCGCCACCGTGCCTCTGACCTGGCGGAACTCCTGGCAGTGGAGGATCTCCGTCTCTTTCTCGCCGCTCACCTGGGTGTAGTAGTCCACTTCGACCGGCCGCGCCCGCACCTTGCGGTTCGAGAGGTCCAGGGCGGTCACCTCGAACTGGCGCCCCTGGTGCAGGTACACGGCGCCCGGATGACACTCGCGGACGGCGCGGAATCCGTCCACGCTGCCGATCGTCTTGCCGGCCTCGTCCAGGATCGCGAAGGCCTCGCCGATCCCGCGGATGCTGATCTCTCGCGCCGGGCTCCTGCGGCGGGCATACCATTCGCGCCCGTCGGCGCTCTGCATCAGGCGGCGCTCGGCTGCCAGCTCGGCGATCCGCTCGGCGAGATCGGGGCCGTACAGCGCCGCATCGGCCGGGCCGAGGGGCAGCTCGGCCGCGGCCGCCACCAGGTGGTCCGAGAGGATGCGGCGGTTCCGCGGGTCGATCACCGCCGCCTCGGGGGTGCGGGCGAAGAAGTCGCGAGGGTGGCGCATGAAGTACTGATCCAGGGCATCGGGCAGGGCAATGAGGATGATCAGCGCCTCCTGGCCGGCGCGCCCGACGCGGCCGCCTCGCTGCCACGTGCTGGCGATGCTGCCGGGATAGCCGACCAGAAGACACGCGTCCAATCCCCCGACGTCGATTCCCAGCTCCAGGGCCGAGGTCGAGACGACGCCCAGCAGCTTCTCGTGGAAGAGCCCGCGCTCGATGGCGCGCCGCTCCTCCGGGCGGTACCCCGCACGGTAGGCGCGGATCCGGTCCCGCAGGTGCGGCGCCGCCTGGTGGGCCCACATGGTGATCAGCTCGGCGATCTTCCGCGCCTTGGCGAAGGCGATGGTCTTGAGCCCACCCTGGATGCAGTGGAGGAGGAGGTCGGTCGCCTCGCCGTAGGGGCTGCCGGTTGGATTCACGAAGACGAAGCGCTTGCCCCGGGCCGGGGAGCCGTCGTCGTCGATCTGGACGAAATCGCGCGCGGTGAGCGCGCCGGCGAACTCCGCCGGGTTGCTGATCGTGGCCGAGCAGGCAATGAAATGCGGCCGGCTGCCATAGAAGGCTGTCACGCGGTGCAGCCGGCGCAGGACGTGGGCGATGTGGGAGCCGAAGATCCCTTTGTAGGTGTGCAGCTCATCCAGGACCACGAAGCGGAGTTGCTCCCAGAACGTCTTCCAGGCCGCATGATGCGGCAGCAGGCTGAGATGCAGGATGTCCGGGTTGCTGATGAGGATGTGGGGGACCTGCTCACGCAGTTGGGCGCGGCGGTGGGCCGGCGTGTCGCCGTCCAGGATCTCGGCCCGGATGCCCGATCCCCAGGGGATGAGCTGCTGGAGGGATTTCAGCTGGTCCTGCTCCAGCGCCTTGGTGGGGAACAGGAAGAGGGCGCGCGCCTCCGGGTCGCGAAGCAGGGTCTCCAGGACCGGCAACTGGTAGGCCAGGCTCTTGCCCGCGGCGGTCCCGGTGACGACCAGTACGTCCCGGCCGGCCCGGGCGTGCGCCAGCGC
>CAZXXV010000200.1:2133-7802 GCA_964644725.1 uncultured bacterium | reverse complement strand
AACGGCAACCGATTACCGGTTCTGTCCTACTTCGCCGAAATGGTGAACATCCGTTCTAAAGCAGGTTATTCTCATAACCTTTTGATTTTCCGATGACGGTCGAATATTCTTAAGTCTGACAAAATGAAATAGAATCCATGTGTCCTATTCCAATGTTGTTCAGAAATCATTGGCCTTGGGAAGCCACCAGCCGGCTCCCCATCCTTCGAAGATGCGGTTATTTTTGGTTGCTGGAAACTTCGGAAGGCTTCTTGAGGCGTTACTCGTGGCAGGGCTATTTGGTCTTGAGAGCGCTCATCCTCTGCAAGGCATGCTGCGCCCATCGGGTCTGGGAGTATTTCTCTACTACTTGCCCATAGACCTGCATGGCATCATCGGGCTTTTTCATGCCTTCGTAGGCCCTGGCGAGGCTCATGTAAGCCTCTCCTGCCAATGGATCGTCCTTGTCACGGTCCAAGAGCTGGGAGAGTGTCTGCGCCGCTCCCTGGAAATCACCCTTGGCCTCCTGGGCGTAGGCCTTGCCCAGCCCCGCCATCATTCTGAATCGCCCCCGCGGGAATGTCGTCAAATACTGATCGAAGGTTTGAAGCGCCTCGTCGATCTTGCCGTCACTGTAGCGAAGGTTTGCCAGGGCAATCAGAGCCTCCTCCGCACTGCGGGTTTTCGGAAACTGCTGCACTACCGCTTGGAAGCGCTTGGTGGCTTCCTCCGGATTTCCCGATGATCCGGGCTGTTCGCCGCGCATTGCAGCGAAAGCTCCGGCCAGGAGGCGACTCGCCTCCACTTCCTGCCGTTCCTGATGCCACCAATATCCCGCAGCCACGGCCCCGCCGATGGCCAGGACCACCAGGACCGCCAGAACTGGAGCCTGGTGCGCCTGCACGAACCGCACTGCTGCCCCCACCCACTCGGCGAGGGGATTTCTCCGGATCTCCTGCTTGCTGGTCGCGCTCGCCACCGAGAAACCTCGTTCCTGTCCGTGAACGTGTCGTCGAGACCCGCCCGCCGCAGAGCCCTCGACTTCGACCGCAACTTGTTGGTGGCCCTGGAGGGACTCGAACCCCCGACGCAGGGCTTAGGACGCCCTCGTTCTATCCATCTGAACTACAGGGCCACGCCGGACCACCCCGCAAACCGGCCTAGAACTGCAGGAGCGAGAAGACGGAGTGCTCCTTCAACTTTTCCCGACCCTTCAGCGCGGTGAGTTCAATCAGAAACGCCAGCTCCACGATCTCGCCGCCGAGCTGCTTCACCAGATCCACCGCCGCAGAGATGGTACCGCCTGTGGCCAGGAGGTCATCCGCGATCAGCACGCGTTGCCCGGGCTTGAAGGCGTCCTGGTGGATCTCCAGCGTGTCGGTCCCGTACTCGAGGGCATAGGTCGCCCGATGGGTCTTGTAGGGCAGTTTCCCCGACTTGCGGATGAGGATATTGCCGGCGTGGAGCTTGTATGCCAGCGCCGACCCCATGATGAACCCCCGCGCCTCCACCCCCACCACGACATCAATTTTCTTGTCCTGGTATCGCTCCCCGATATAGTCAATCGCCTGGCAGAAGGCCCGCCCGTCGGCGAGCAGCGGGGTGATGTCCCGGAAGAGGATGCCTGGCTTGGGAAAATCGGGGATGTCCCGGATCCTGCGCTTCAGGTCGTCAACGCCCACGGTGTGCCTCCGTTCACAGTGTGGGTTGAATGGTGAAGACCGAATACTGTCCGGTCGCTGCGCCCCAGACGGGCCGCACCTCCCGCACGCGGGCACCGCCTGGCCCCTGCTGGAGCGCGCGCAGGAATTCTTTCAGGGAATCCCGCGGCCCCTCCGCGTAGGCACGCACGCCCCCGTCGCGCAGGTTCATCACATGGCCCGCGAGGCCCAGCCGTCGCGCGACCTCCAGCGTGAAGTACCGGAAGCCCACGCCATGCACCCGCCCGATGACCCGCACCTCCAGGGAGGCCGGCTCACGGGCCGGCGCGTGTGCGGATGAATCCGGTTGCATGATGCCTGGCGCCATCCAGCGAAAAACGAAAGGCAAGCCAGGCCCGGCTTGCCCTCCCATCGCCCATCCTGTGCGTCTGCCGGCGCCCGCCCCACGCCGCGGGCGCCGCCATCGGCAAAGAAATGATCGGTGAGGCGCCCACGGTGCGCTGGCCGCCTCTCCAGGAAATTGGTCGGGGCGACTGGATTTGAACCAGCGACCCCTTGGTCCCGAACCAAGTGCGCTACCAGGCTGCGCTACGCCCCGACATTCGGTATCAGTTCTGAACCTGCCCTCGCTACTCGGTGGGCCACCCCTGGTCGCCCATCAACTTCACGAAGATACATCCACCCAGGTCCGTCCAGCGCATTCCTTCCTCTTCCCGGATGCCCTTTTGCAGCACCTGGCCGTAAGCATCGCCCACCGGAACCACCAAGCGGCCCTTTGGACTCAACTGCTCCACCAGAGAATTCGGAATCGCCGGCGCCCCGGCGGTCACCAGGATGGCGTCGAACGGCGCCTCTTCGCGCCAGCCGAGCGAACCGTCGCCGACCCGCACGAGGACGTTGTAGTACCCCAGGCTGTCCAGGGTGCGGATCGCGCGATCCGCCAGGCTCTTGATGCGCTCGACCGAGTAGACCTTGCTGCAGAGCTCAGCCAGGATCGCGGTCTGGTATCCGGATCCGGTGCCGATCTCCAGGACCCGTTCATGCCCGACCAGTTCCAGCGCCTCGGTCATGAGGGCGACCATATAAGGCTGGGAAATGGTCTGGCGTTCCCCAATGGGCAACGGGTAATCCCCGTATGCCCGACCGGCCAGCGCCTCGTCCACAAAGCGATGCCGGGGAACCTTGCCCATGGCCTGGAGCACCCTCGCGTCCCGGATGCCTCGGCGCGCGAGTTGCTCGGCGATCATGCGTTCCCTGGGGATGGCAAACTCCATGGGCGTCTCGACGCTGGACCATACCACAACCCTGCTGCGAAGGAAAGCCTCTTTCAGCGTGCAGATCAGCCGGGATGCCATGGAACGGAAGGGCCGGAGAGGTTGAATGTGATTCTCCACCCCGGCCTCCGGGACGGGACCCCAGATTTTGTCCGCCTCAGGCCCACGGGCGTCCGGCAGGTCGGATGCCTCCGGAGTCTCAGCCCGGGGGGGCCCCATTGAGTGACAGGCCCCACGCCTTCAACTCATCAATGGCCCGGTGGTTGGTGAGATCCAGGTGCAGCGGGGTCAGGGAGATCCAGCCGCCACTCACCGCCTCGTAGTCCGTCTCTCCCAGCCGCTCCCACGTGGGTTCGGCGCCGCCGATCCAGTAATAGGCCTTGCCCCGTGGATCGATCTTCCGGACGACCGTCTCGCTGTACACGCGGCGCCCCTGGCGAGTCACCGCAACGCCACGGATCGCCTCGGGAGGAAGATTGGGCACGTTCACGTTGAGCAAGGTGTCTCGCGGGAGGCCGCGCCGCAGGATCTCCTCCGCCAGCCGCCTCGCGAAACTGGCGGCCGCCCGGAAGTCGAAATCGCCGTCGCCGGCCACCGACATGGCAAAGGCGGGGATCCCGTGTAATGTCGCCTCGATGGCGGAGGACACCGTCCCGGAATACGTCACGTCGTCGCCCATGTTCGGACCGTGGTTGATCCCGGCGGCCACCAGGTGCGGCCGCCTCGGCAGCAGCCCCATCACGGCCAGGGCGATGCAGTCCGTGGGCGTACCGTCCACGCTGTACCAGCCCTCGTCCAAGTGCGACGCGCGAAGCGGGCGGCTGAGGGTCAGCGAGTGTCCGGCCGCGCTCCTCTCCCTGTCTGGAGCCACGACCACCACCTCGCCCAATCCGTTCAGACTCTCCGCCAGCGCCTTCAGGCCCACGGATCCGATGCCGTCGTCGTTGGACACCAGGATCAGGGGACGCTCCTCCCGTCCCATGTCCCTCCCCTTGCTGTGTCAGGCGATGGCGGACCGGGGAATCCGCCAGGTTGAGGAAATTGGTCGGGGCGAGCAGATTCGAACTGCTGACCCCTGGCCCCCCATGCCAGTGCGCTACCAGGCTGCGCCACGCCCCGATACTATTCTCTTGCTTCTCTTGCGATGACCTGTCAGCGCATCCCGCCCTGGCTGACCCTCCCGCATCCCTGCGGGATGCGCTATCCGCCAGTGGCGGACGCCACGCCTCGAATGTTTGTCTTGGATGGCTTGTCGAGTCATCTCCCGCCGCGCCTCCCTCGTGAGAGGGATACCCCTTCCGGGCACGGAGGACATTCTGCCGGGGATGACCCAGTCACCAACGGGGGTTCACGACAACTGCTTGAGGATACCCTCGAGTCCGGCCCGCAACCGCTGGAGTGCGGCACGCGCCTCCATCCGTCGGGCACGCTCCTCCCGCTCGGTCAGGCGCCGCCGTGCGCCGGCCACCGTGTACCGCTCCTGGTACAGCAGCCTCTTGATCTCCAGGATCATGGTCACGTCCCGCTTCCGGTAGAGTCGCTGCCCTCCCCCGCTCTTCCGGGGTTGCAGGGCGGGAAACTCGCTCTCCCAATACCGCAGGACGTAGGGCGGCACGCCGGTGATGTCCGAAACCTCGCCGATGCGGAAGTACAGACGGTCCGGGACCTCTGTAGGAAGCTCTGGTATGGCTGGGGACGGTCGCTCACGCGGTGGAGCGTTCCCCGTTGCAGGATCCGGCTGATTCCGAGGAGGTCTAGGCATTTTCCTGCGTCGCGATGGCGGCGTTGACCGTTTGGTGCAAGGCCTTGCCGGGCTTAAACTTCAGGACCTTCCGTGCGCTGATCGTGATCTCCGACCCGGTCTGAGGGTTGCGACCCTTCCGCGCACGCTTTGCCTTCACCTGGAAGGATCCGAAACCGACCAGCTGGATCTTTTCACCACGGCGAAGGGCATTCTTGATGATCTCCAGGGTCGCCTCGACGGCTTCCATGGCCTGCTTCTTCGTCAGGCCCTTCTCAGCCACCAGTGATGCGATGTCTGCCTTGGTCACTCACCCCACCTCCTTCCCCGTGCGTGGTCTGGTCGGCAGGTCCATCGTACGTCTGGAACACCAAGACAGCGTGTCACTCGCGAACGACCAGGAAGTTGAAGCCCTTGCTCTTCAGTTCTTCTCCCCGCTTCACCGCGGCAGCCCGGGTGTCGAACTTCCCATGCCGCACCTGGTACACGACCGCGGTGGTTGGCTTGGAGGTGATCTTCGGGGGGTAGTTCTTCTTCTGAAGTTCCCGCGCCAGGTCAATGGCCTCGTCCAGGTTGAAGAAGGCTCCGATCTGCGGTGTGTACTTGCCCCCGACGGCCAGCAGTTGCGACGGGAAGCCGTCCACGTTCAGTCGCCTCGAGAGGTCTTCCGCCTCACGCTTCCCGGTCGGTTCTCCTACCATGACGACTTGCTTCGTCACATACGCTGTCCCCTTGCGGATGACGGCCGGGAAGCCACTGGTATCCAACTTCCGTTTCAGGGCCTCTGCGTTCTCCACCATCACCATCGCGCCCATCTGCAGGCTATAATTGGCCGGTGCTGCTTTCGGCGCGGGCTTCTCCGCTGGCTTCGCCTCAACCTTCGCGGGCGGTGCTGCCTTCTCCGGTGGGGCTGCCTCCTTGGCCGGAGCCGCCGCCTTCGCGGGAGGCGCAGGTGGCGCCGGCTTAGCCACCTCCTTGGCTGGCGGTTTCGTTGGAGCAGCGGGGGCCGGTGCC
>CAZXXV010000200.1:0-2033 GCA_964644725.1 uncultured bacterium | reverse complement strand
GCCTTCGCCGGGGGTGCCGGGGTTACTGGCCGGGCAGGACTCGGAGGCGGCGGTGATGGAGCGAAAAATAGCGACTGGGCCAAGTACCACCCGCCGATCAGGATCACGCCGATTCCCGCAATGATCAGGATCCGGCGTACCCCCCCGGTTTGCCCGCCACTCTCTTCCGGGGCACTGACCTCAGTTCCTTCCTCTTCCGGAAGCCCTTCCTCTTCAGTAGTTCGCTTACGAAAGCTGAACCTGGCCATGAGCCCTCCGTTGTTTTCCGGCGGGTATCATAAGGGAGGCCCGAACCGGATGTCAATGTATTTTTAGCTAGTTACGCACAAGCGATAAGGACCCCCTTCAAGTGATGCGACGTGGCATCCGTGATTTCAACATTTACCAGGCTCCCCTCCTCCACATCCGCTCCCCGAAAGTGAACGATTTTATTCTGCCGGATTCGTCCAGACCCGAGGACAGAATCCCGCTTCTGCAGCTCGCGATCAGTCAGCACCTCGACAACCGTGCCGACCAATGCGCGATTCCGCTGGAGGGAGAGCCGGCTCTGGAGCTCAAGGACCGTGCTCAGCCGTTCCGCTTTGACCGATTCCGGCACCTGATCCGGAAGATCGGCAGCCGGGGTGCCGGCCCGCACCGAGAACTTAAAGGCGAAGCAGGCATCGAATCCGACCTGCTGCATGAGGCTCAGCGTCTCGGCGAAGTCGGCATCCGTCTCCCCCGGAAACCCCACGATGATGTCGGTCGTGATGGCCAGATCCGGCACCGCCGATCGGAGCACGGCCACCTTCCCCAGGTAGTCCTCGCGCGTGTAGTTCCTTTCCATGCGGGCCAGGGTGCGCGTGGAGCCGGCCTGAACCGGAAGGTGGATATGTTGGCAGACGCTCTCGAGGCTGGCCATGGCCTCGGCCAGTTCCGCCGTGACGTCCCGGAGATGGGACGTGGTGAAGCGCACCCGCATCGTCCGTCCAACCGCGGCGTCGATCCGCCGCAGGAGTTCCGCGAAGGACACCGAGGGATCCAGCTTCTTGCCGTAGGAGTTGACCGTCTGACCGAGCAGGGTGATCTCGCGGTACCCCGCATCGCGGAGGCATGTGACCTCGCGCACGATGTCGTCCGGATGGCGACTCCGCTCGCGCCCGCGGGTGAACGGCACCACGCAGAAGGTGCAGAAGTTGTCGCAGCCTTCCATGATGCCCACCCAGGCGCGGACGCGGCTGTCCCGGTGGACCTCGGTGTCCTCGGGGAAGAGACCCACGGGCTCGCTCGCCGCCACCGCCGCCTGGCCCGGGGCAATGGTGAGGAGATGGGGGATCTCGGCGAGGTGCTCGCCGTTGCCGACCACGAGATCCAGGTACGGGAATCTCCGGACGAGCGCCGCTCCTTCCCGCTGGGCGAGGCAGCCCGCCACGCCCAGGCGCAACCGGGGATTCTCCGCCTTCAACACCTGGAGGGTTCCGAGCCGGCTGAACAGCTTCTGCTCGGCCTTCTCGCGGATGCTGCACCCGTTCAGGATGACCAGGTCCGCCTCCGCGTCATCCTCCGTCAGCGTGTAGCCCTCCCGCACGAGGATCCCGGCGATGCGGGCGGAGTCCAGCTCGTTCGCCTGGCAGCCGAAAGTCACGACCTTCACTGTGGGCATGGCCGACTCGCCTGGAACCGGGGAGCGTTCCGCCGAACAGGATCAGTCCGTTACGCGTTCCACCACGAACGGTCCGTTCACGGATGTGGCGTCAGTAGAGGTGACAGGCGACCCAGTGCCGGGGGCCGATCTCGCGCAGCACTGGATCCTCCTTGTCGCAGCGGTCGAAGCGCTTGTGGCAGCGCGTATGGAACCGGCACCCCCGCGGAGGGTGAATGACACTCGGCGGATCACCCTCGAGGATGATGCGCTGGCGCTTGGTGGTGGGATCCGGGATGGGGATGGCTGACAGGAGAGCCTCGGTGTAGGGGTGGAGCGGCTTGGCGTACAACTCCTCGCCATCCGTCAGCTCCACGATCTGGCCCAGGTACATCACGGCGACCCGGTCGCT
>CAZXXV010000199.1:0-7823 GCA_964644725.1 uncultured bacterium | reverse complement strand
GCTGCGGCTCCCTGCCGCCAGTCTTGTCCTCGGACTTCATCCCGCGCCTCCCTGAACTGATCGGCCAGATCGCCCTTCAGCTTCCCGTAGACCTCCTCCGTGAAGCCCGACTTACGCAAGGTCTCCTGGGCGTCCCGCTGCCACTCCTCCGTCTTCACCAGCCGGTCCACGTACCCGGCCAGGTCGTCGAAGTGATACCCATGCTCTATGCGTGCCCCGGCATCACCCACGTCCTCACTGAGGTGGGCGACCTCGTGGCCCAGCATATGAGTCACTCGGCTCACCGCATCCTCGTAACTGTGGCTGCGGTACACGGCCTCCGCGAGGTTCCCGTACACCTTCGCGCTCTTCCCCCCAGCAGCCTCCCGGAACAGCCCGCTCAGGTGCGGCGACATCGTCAGCCCGCCGAACTCCAGCTTCGTCTTCGGGCTCAGCACCCCGACCAGCTTGTCGAAGATCTGCTTCATCCCCGCGGCGGCGCCCTTGCTGATCGAGGCGACCCGTCCCACATAGCCCCACCCGAAGTGGTCGTGGTGGTTCACGGCCCGCATCCCGTCCCCGAGGTCGAGCCCCTCCGACTCCGCCAGGTCGAACACCCGGGCCATCTCCCGCTCCGCCCGCACGCTCAGCTGCTCCCGCGGCAGGCTGTTCACCCGGTTCCGGTCCGCCCTCGACAGCTCGTCGATCGCCTCCATCCCCTTCGTCGAGCCCTGCACCTTCCGCCACACGATCGGCGCATCGGGGTTGTCGGTCCTCACCTCCGGGGCCAGCAGTCCGTCCTTCTCCTGCTTCTGCAGCCACGCCTCCAGCTTCCCGCCCCACTCCTTCGTCTTCACCCCCTCGGGCTTCGGGATCGACTCCACGTTGCGGATCTCCGACACGTTCGGATCCGCCATCAACCCGTCGAGGGTCTTCGTCGCTGCCTCTTCCGCAACAGCCTTCCCTGTCCCCTCGAAGTCGACGCTGAACCGCCCGTCCTGCCCCCGCTCCAGGACCGCGGTCAGGCCCTCCGGACTCCGGTGCCGGACGACGTTCCCTTCTCTCCTCTGAACGACCGCCCAGCCCTCCGGGGCCGTCACCACCTTCTTCGTCACCACCGGGGTGGTCTCGGCCCGGGCCTGCTCCGGAAGCTCCACCCCCAGGGCCTCGGCCAGCTTCGTGATCAGGCCCTTCCGGATGACCCCGTTCTCCTTCGGCCGGTCGAGCAGGCCCTCCCTAGTACGGGCGTCCGCGAACTTCTCCGGAGCCACCA
This sequence comes from uncultured bacterium, assembly GCA_964644725.1. Taxonomy (GTDB): domain Bacteria; phylum Methylomirabilota; class Methylomirabilia; order Methylomirabilales; family 2-02-FULL-66-22; genus 2-02-FULL-66-22. The sequence continues at coordinate 6,571 of CAZXXV010000199.1, read as the reverse complement.
TCATCCCGAAGTTGACGATGTCGTTGGGGGACAGCTTCTTCGCCATCTCCGAACTTCCGAGATGCGAAGGGATCCCCTCTGCCATGTCCCGGTACTGCCCCAGCAGCGCCGCGACCTCATCGAGCGACCGCGCCTCCGGGGCCTTCCCGATCCAGTCCCCGAGCTTCCAATCCAGCCCCGTCTTCAGCTCGGCCAGCTGCTTCAGCTTCGCCGGCGACCGGTCCTTCCCCGTCACAACCGGCGCCGTCTCAGGGACCGCCCGTCCCGTCTGCTCCGCCACGGCCTGCTTCGTGGCCTCCATGACCTCCGTCGACAGCAGCTTCTCGATCGACCCGATGCGGTTCCGCAGCACCTTCCGGACCGCCTCGTCCGGGGCGAGCACCTTCAGCGCGTGATCCCGTGCCTTCGCCGGCACCAACCCATCGCCGAGCGCCCGCTCGTACTCGTTCATGAACTGCGCGAACTCCGCAGCCTTGCCCCCCGTCAGCTTCACCGAGGGGTTCCCTGGGAGCTTCACCTCCCGGTCCACGAAGGGCTTCAGGACCCCCTCGATGTTCAGCCCCTGCTCCCGCAGGTGTGGGTGCAAGATCGTGAGCCACCGCTTCGCGTGCTCAGCCAGCCCCTTCCCCTCCGCCGCGGCGCCGGCCTGCACCTCCGTCTTGAACGCCCGCTTCGCCGGGACCGCCCCCACCACCGGGCCCGCCTCCACCACCGGCCCACCCTCAACCGGGGCCTCCACGACCGGGGCCTCCACCTTCGCCACGACCTGCGTCGGGGCAGCCTTCTTCGTGGCCAGGGGCTTCTTCCCCATCAGGCCATGCTCAACCGCGACCTCACGCGCCACCAAGTAAGCCCCACCGAGGGCGCTCTTATCCGTGAAAGCCTCACCGACCGTGGCCTTCGCCGCCTTGTCCGTCTCATGCCAGTTCTTGATCCGCTCGGCCAAGGCCTTCTGAACCCCCGGCTCCAGCAGGCCTGCTCGCACCTCCGGGCTGAACTTCTTGTCCCTCGCGACCCACCCCGCCCAGTCCTCCGGGGTGAACTGTGCACGCTGCTCAGGAGTCGTCTCGGGGCGGTGCCGCTCTGCTGCAGGAGCGTTGGAGATAGGCTCCGTGGGCTCGGCGCGACGGAAAGTCCCCTCCGGGGTGGGAGTTTCCGTCGTGGGCGCTAGAACCCCTCCAGCGGGAGCCGAGACCTCGGTAGTCGTGGGTGCCGGCGCTGACTCACCAAGCGGCCTTACAGCGCTCGGAGGGGCCATCGTAGGCTCAGGTCCTGCGGTCACAGGCGCCTCGGGGATGGGCGCCGGCTCCACCCCAGCCCCTTCCGCCTGGATCGCGGCCCGCTCCTCAGCGTCTGCGAGCCGAGCTTCCCGCGCAGTCCGGAGCTGCTCGGCGGGGTCCAGCCCGCCCTTCGCCATCCGCCGGAAGTCCCCCATGACCTTGCCCAGCGCCCGGTCCTCTGCCTCCGCGAAGATCGGATTGGTGGTATCGCCCGCTTTGACGGCTTTCTTGGCGGCTGTGGCTTCCCGCTGCCGGCTCTTCACCCGGGACATCTCGTCCTGGATGTTGACCAACTCCCGCTGGACTTGGGCGTCGATCAGCCCCTGCGCGTCGGGGTCTGCCAGCGCCTGCCGGACCTTCTCGTCGAGAGCCGCCGTCTTCGCGTCCGCCTGCTCCTGCGCCGTGAGCGGCTTCCTGACCTCGACGCCTTCCCCGAGATCGAGTCCCAGCTGCTTCGCCGTCCCCTTCGCCCGCAGGGCCGCCGGCGCCTTGGGGAGCGCGGTCGACTCTACTCCCTGCTCAGCCAGCCCCGGCAGGATCTCCAGCCTCTCCAGGTATGCCTGCCGATCCGCGGCCTCTACCGCGGTCTGCGCCCGGGCGTCCTCTTCCGACCACCCCCGCTGGATGTCCTCCAGCGCCAGGGCCCGCGCCTTCGTCTGCTCGTCTGCAATCCTCGTGGCAAGCTCAGCGTCGTCGAGCGGCGTCCGCGGCCGGGAGATCTCCGGGATCGTCTCCGGGTTCGTGTACGGGCTCCGGCTCACGAACCCCGTCTGCCGCTCCCCGCCCGCGACCGGTCCCTCTTCCCAGCCCGGACTCTGCGGCGTCGCCTCTCCCCGCCGGAAGTCCCGTCCTGACATCTGGGCCCGCCGCAGTGGCAGCGGGGCCCCCTCCTCGACCGCGGCCTTCAAGGTCGGCTCGGCCAGCCCCGACCGAGGCATCATCTGCGGCCCGATCATGCTCCCCGAGATCGCCTCGTTCGGCATGATCCCCTGGTCCGCCATGGCCTGCGTGATCGTCCGCCGCGCCTGCGCGGTGTCGATGAGGCCCTTCCCCATCAGGGTCCCCAGCCCAGCCATCAGGATCGTGTTCGCCCCGGACACCGCGGCCTGCTCCAGGTCCCCCTGCCCAGCCGCCACCAGCGTGTCCTTCGCGCTTCCCACGAACGACTCCACGACCTGTGGCCCGTAAGCCACAGCCGCCGCGGTCCCCAGGGCCCAGGGCTCTGCCTCCTTGATCACCTCCGCAGCGAGGTAGGCCTTGGACCTGAGCGGCGAGGTCTCGGCGATGGCTCTCGCCGTCTCCCCGATCCCCACCTTCCGGGCCGTGTCGACCGCCCGGGCCACCTCCTCCGCCGCGATCGGGATCCCCCGGGCCACGTCCAGCTCGGCCATGAGCGGGATCTCCCGGGCCACCTGCCCGGCCGCGCTCAGGACCTCCGCGCCCCGGGTCCCCTTCGCCAGGAGCCCGGCGGCCTTCCCCAGAATCGCCGGTGTGTAGGTGGTCGGGTCCCCAAGGATGTTCCCTGCGAGCCGCAGGAACGGGCCCGCCATCCGCCCGGGCAACGACTCACGAACGGACTCCGGGACGAACTGAGCCCCGACGTCACCCGCCCCCGGGAGCGCCTCGGTCTTCTCGTACCACGGGGAGTTCTCGTCGACCCCGAAGTTCGTCCGGTTCTCAGCCTGCGCCGCGGCGTACGCCTCGGGCATCAGGCCCTGCGCCGCCCCGGTCACCGACCCCTGCGTCGCCCCGAACGCCGTGCGGATCGGCTGGAACGGATCCCAGCCTTCTTCCTCTACGGGAACATCGAGCCCCAGCTCTCTCCGTAGTGCCAGCTCGTAGGGATCCAATCAGGACCCCTACTACACGCCGCCACTGAGGATGCCGCCCGTCGCCTTCGTCAGAGCGATCTTGATCTCGGGGTTCCCCATCAGGATCGCGTCGTACTCTTTTGCGGTCAGCAGCTGCAAAGCCGCCTGTGGAGTTGAGGCCAGACCACTCTTCATCAAGGTGTTGATCGTCTCCGTGAGCTTGTCTCCGTACTTGGCCTGCACCGCCGCTGCCGCTTTCTTGTCGATCCTGCCCTTGAACGCGATGATCGTCTCCGCGTTCGCCTCGCCCCGTCGGATCGCGTCGGCTTCCGGGCTCCGCAGGATGTTGGTCTGCTCTCCCGTGAGCGCGGCCTCGGCCTGACCCTTCGCTCCGACCCCCTGCGCCTGAGCGGCCTGCCCCTCCACCAGGGACCGCTTCGCGATCTCCTGTCGGATCCCCTCCTGCTCCAGGTACCGCTGCTTGAACTCGTCCTGCGCCCCGGGGCTCGCCGACTTCGTCATCTCGGCCATCTTCTGCTCGAAGCCCGTCTGGTCCAGACCCGCCACATCCGGGACCGGAGCGCTCGGGATGTACGACCCCCGGAACCCGGTCTGGTCTGCCCGCACCGGCCCGGGCGCCCGATCCGGCGTCTTTTGAATCGTGAAGTCCCGGAACCGCGAATCCTCCGGTCTCCGCAGCGCCGGCCCATCGTACCCGCCCCCGCGCTCGTTGCCCGGCCCGTAGCCGACCGCCCGCTTCATCGCCTCGCCACGACTGTTCGCCAGCAGCTCCTGATCGACGAGGGCCCGGGTCTGCCACTGGTCCACCCCGGCGTCGTACCCCACGTCCTGCCCACCCAGCGACGCCGCGTTCGTGAACACCAGCTTCCCGTTCACCATCTCCGCCCGGATCGGCGCTCTCTCCTGCAGCGCTCCAGCCCCCGTCTCCGTCAACCAGGGGAACGCTGCCCCCTGCGGTCCCATCGGGCCCGAAGGAACGACCTCGGGGATGGGCGGCGTGGCCGGACCGGCAGAAGGAGGAGGCGCCGGCGCTGTTGCCGCCGCGTTCCACGCAGACGTCGCCGGGGGCTTCGTTGCCGCGGGGGCCGCAGGCGGCGACTGGCGGATCGACCCAAACGGCGTGTCCACCCCGATCGTCGGCATCGCGCCCCGCAACCCCGCGTCGAGCTGGTACAGCTTGAGCGCCTTGTCCAAGAGGTATCGCTTCTGCTCCTCAGCGAGCGCGTCCCCCGCGTCCTCCATCGAGCCGCTCAGCCCGTAGGGCCCGATCTGCAGACCAAACGGCTTGTCGAGGAGGCCCATCTACCTTCCTCCCCGCGAGTACTGGTAGTAGTCGGCGATGGCGCCAGTGGGGTTGAACGGGACCGCGGTGATTACGCTGTTGTGCTGTGCCTGTGCCCTGGCGACGCCCGCATTGAGCGCGGGATCTGGCCGCTGGACAGGAATATGGTTCTTCAGCGCCTCAGCCTGAAAGCGGCCCCGATTCCGGGCTTCGCGGGCCACGCGCTGTTCCCGCTCAAGAGCGGCCTCAGCTCCCCGCTGCTTGTAGCCGTAGACGAGATCCATGAGGGCACCCGGGTCGAAGCTCGACTCCGACTCGTAGCCGTAGCCCCCGCCATGACCGCCACGCCCCGGGCCGCCACCGCCGCCCCAGGTCGTACTCGTCCGCAGCCCGAAGGGGTCGTACGTCGCGTCGAACTGCGCGTTGTACGGGCTCGGAGGAGTCCGCGGGCCGCCATGATGGGGACCGCCATGATTCTGAGTAGGCATCGTTCTCTCCTACACCAGCCCTGCGAGCTGGACCATGGCGTTGATCTGTGCCACCTGGTTCTGCGTCTTGATCTGTGTCCGCTCGTTCGCCAACTGATTCTCCTTGTACCAGGCGTCGATGTCCGTGCGCCGAGAATCGTTGCCGTAGTTGAGGAGTCCCAGCTGGCCCTTTGCGTTCGCGTCCGCAGCTCCCGTGAACCCCGCGAGTCCGCTCGCCATCTGCCCCAGCAGGTCCTTCTGGAAGTTGAGCCCCTGGTTCTTGACGTCCACGGCGATCTTCTGCGAGCCCTGATCCGACTTGTTCCCGTAGTTCGCCATCTGGGCGATCGACATCCCAGTCCCCGGCGCGAACCCCCGGCTCCCCGACATCGCCTGCGTGTCGGCGAGCCCCTGCGTCCGATCCCTCTGGTACTGCTTGATCGCCGCGGTCGGGTCCAGCGCCTGCCCCGACAGGGTCTGGGCCTGACCCCACAGGTCACGGTAGTACCCCATGACCTCCTTCAGGTAGGGGTTGTCCTGTACGGCCGCCTGGCTTTGGCCTCCCTGGCCCGGCGGTGGCGCCCCGCCCCACGATCCCCCGCCCCCTCCGCCCCCTCCGCCCCCGCCATCCCAGTCGCTGTAAGCCTGATCAGGCTTTGGCTTCCACCCCGGAGTCCCGAACATTGCAGTGCCACCAGCGGTGGCTCTGTTCCAGGTCAAGCCGGTGCCGGTGCTTCGCCCAGTGTTTCGCGGCTTCGGTCTGGCTGCCGACCTCGCTCGCGCTGCCGTAGTGGCCGCGTTGGCGGCTTCCCAGCTCTGGCCGGGATGCATCCTTTCCCATTCACTCCTGGCGTCAGGCATCTTTCACCGCCCTCATTATACGGACCCTGTCGATGGTGCTCATTCCTCGTTGTCCTGGGACCAGCCGATCCGGCTCGCCGGGCCCTCCGTGTACGCCCCACCGTACCCCCGGAACGAGGCCCACCGTCCAAGATCCGGTGCGATGAACTCCAGCGACAGCCCCCGCCCGCTCATCCGATCCATCTTCACCGAGAAGATCGGAGGCACCACGTCTACCCGGAAATGGTACCTCGTGACACCCAGGTCATCTTCCAAGCCCGGCTTCACGTCGATCCCCACGAGGTGCTTCGGGACTGTGAACTCCTGGAAGGTCCCAGAGGTGGACCACCGCAGCCCCATCTCCAGCGCGTCGTCATCTCCGGGGTAGAGCCGTAGGAGGGTCGCGTCACTGTAGGTCCTCGCGTCGATCCACAGCTTCCGGAACGTCTTCCCCTCCATCATGTTCCCGCCCGGCTCGTTGAAGTAGTTGTGCCCCAGCACAACCGTGAAGTCAGGCGCTACGAGTAGCGAGTTCGTGTGAGCAGCATTCGGGTCAGCCGTAGGGTTGTAATCCTTCATCTGCGCGTGCACGAATATCTTGAACGAGTTGTCCGACCACTCAGTACTGTTGACTTCACCCGTCTCGAAATGTGTAGCATCCTGAGACAGGGAGTACATTCTCCCTCTACCCCACTTGTTCGACAAGTAGTAGTATAGAGAATCTCTGGCGTTCGCGCTGCTCAGATTCCCATAACTATCCGTCAGTACTGTCTCTTGGTAGTCGATCGACAAGCGTGCCGTAGAGAACGTACCACCAGCCTCCGGCTGGACCGTAGTGTAGTCCATCACTATAACCGGATTCCAACTATT
>CAZXXV010000198.1:1950-7845 GCA_964644725.1 uncultured bacterium | reverse complement strand
CGAAGGAGCGGCCGGAGAAGCCGGCTTGCTCCCCGAGGGCTTCTAGGCTATCATGAGGGGGTAGCCATGAAGCCCGACATCTTCGCCGCCCGCAGCACCTTTGACACCGGTCACGGCACGGCCGCGATATACCGGCTGAGTGCCCTCGAGAAGGCGGGCCTCGCCCCTGGCCTCGACCGCATGCCTTTCTCCATCAAGATCCTCCTGGAGGCCGTGCTGCGCTCGGTAGATGGCGAGCTGGTCACGGAGGATGACGTCCGCAATCTGGCGGGCTGGCGCGCGTCCGCGCCGACAAACGTTGAGGTGCCGTTCATGCCCGCCCGCGTGCTCCTCCAGGATCTCACCGGCGTGCCGGCCGTGGTGGACCTGGCCTCCATGCGCTCGGCGGTCAAGCGTCTGGGCGGGCATCCGCGCAAGATCAACCCGCTTGTTCCCGTGGATCTGGTGATTGACCACTCCGTGCAGGTGGACGTGGCAGGCACTCCCGACGCGCTGAGGCGAAACGGCGAGATCGAGTTCGAACGGAACCGTGAGCGGTTTGAGTTCCTCCGCTGGGGCCAGAAGGCATTCGCGAACTTCCGCGTGGTTCCTCCGGCGACGGGGATCGTCCATCAGGTGAACCTGGAGTTCCTGGCCAAGGTGGTGATGACGCGAAAGCAGGACGGGGCGGTTGTGGCGTTCCCCGACACCGTGGTGGGGACCGACTCGCACACCACCATGATCAACGGCCTGGGTGTCCTCGGGTGGGGCGTCGGCGGGATCGAGGCGGAAGCGGCGATGCTAGGCCAGCCGCTCTATATGGTCGCGCCCCCGGTCGTGGGGGTCAAGCTTGTGGGGCGCCTGCGGGAAGGCGTGACGGCCACGGACGTCGCGTTGACCGTGACCCAGATCCTTCGGAAGAAGGGGGTCGTCGAGAAGTTTGTGGAATTCTATGGCGCCGGTCTCAGCCAGTTAAGCCTTCCCAATCGGGCCACGCTTGCCAACATGGCGCCGGAGTACGGCGCGACAATGGGTTTCTTCCCGGTGGACCAGGAGACCCTGGACTACCTGCGCCGGACGGGGCGCACCACCGCCGAGGTGGAGCTGGTGGAACGCTACACGAAAAAGCAGGGCCTCTTCCGCACGGACGCGACGCCGGATCCGGAGTTCACCGAGATGCTGGAGCTTGACCTCGGCACGGTCGAGCCCAGCCTGGCGGGCCCCAAGCGCCCGCAGGACCGCGTGCCGCTCGCCCAGATGAAGGCCGCCTTCCGTCAGGCTCTGACCGCCCCGGTGAAGGAGCGGGGGTTCGGCCTGCCGGCCGAGGAGGTCTCCAAGAAGGTGACGGTGCAGCTCAACGGCAAGAGGGCGGAGATCGGCCACGGGGCCGTGGTTATTGCGGCCATCACGAGTTGCACCAACACGTCGAATCCCTCGGTTCTGCTGGGGGCGGGCCTTCTGGCCAAGAAGGCGGTGGCGCGCGGACTCACGGTGCCACCCTACGTGAAGACCAGCCTGGCCCCAGGGTCCAAGGTCGTGACCGAGTATCTTCAGAAGTCGGGGCTCCTGAGGGATCTGGAGAGCCTCGGGTTCCACGTGGTGGGCTACGGATGCACGACGTGCATCGGTAACAGCGGCCCCCTGGCCGAGCCCGTGACCAAGGCGACGGCTGAGGGGAAGCTCGTGGTTGCCGCCGTGCTCTCGGGGAACCGGAACTTCGAGGGACGCATTAGCCCAGAGATCAAGGCCAATTACCTCGCGTCGCCGCCGCTGGTGGTCGCGTTTGCCCTGGCCGGGCGGGCGGACGTGAACCTCACGAGCGAGCCGATCGGCATGGACAAGAACGGCAAGCCCGTCTTTCTTTCGGACATCTGGCCCAGCCAGAAAGAGATTGCCGATCTGGAGAGCACGGTGAGCGGCGAGATGTTCGCCAAGACCTACGCCAACGTCTTCGATGGAAACCCCGCCTGGAATGCCATCCAGGGAGGCGAAAGCGATCTGTACGAGTGGAAGGAGGAGTCCGCCTACATCCAGGATCCGCCCTTCTTCCAGGGCCTCATCCCGGAGCCGGCGCCCCTCACCGACATCCGGGACGCCCGGGTGCTGGCTATCCTGGGGGACTCGGTCACCACGGACCACATCTCGCCGGCCGGCGACATCGCAGAGGACAGCCCTGCCGGCCGGTATTTGATCTCCAGGGGCGTGCTGAAACCGGACTTCAACTCGTACGGATCGCGGCGCGGCAACGACCGGGTCATGGCCCGGGGGACCTTCGCCAACATCCGCCTCAAGAACCTCATGGTCCCCGGCGTGGAGGGGAACGTCACGATCCACGTGCCCTCCGGCGAGCGCATGGCCATCTTCGACGCGGCCGAGCGGTACCGGAGCGAGGGGACGTCCCTCGTGATCATCGCCGGGAAGGAGTACGGCAGCGGATCGTCGCGGGACTGGGCCGCCAAGGGACCGCTCCTCCTGGGAATCCGGGCGGCCATCGCCGAGAGCTACGAGCGCATCCACCGGAGCAACCTGGTGGGGATGGGCATTCTGCCCCTGCAGTTCAAGGCGGGCCAGAACGCGGAGTCCCTGGGGCTCACCGGGAAGGAGCGGCTGAACATCACGGGGATCAGCGGGACCCTCACGCCTCGCCAGGACGTCACCGTCCAGGTGGAGCGACCCGACGGGACGAGAGACTCCTTCGTCGTCACCGCCCGGCTGGACACCCCCGTGGACATCAACTACTACCGGAACGGCGGGATCCTCCAGACGGTCCTCCGGAAGATGCTGAAGGGCTAAGGGCTACGGCCGGGCGTCCGGCCTTGCCACGATATTCAGCAATTGGCCCCCGTCTGATCTCCAGTCCATAGAACTCTGGACTCCTTCGGAGGGACGGACTGACTGCTGGCTTGCCCCCTGTGTACTCCGCGCCAGGCGCCCACGGTGAGCCGTGGGTGCGGTGCATCTGGCGGCCGTGGGATACAGGTATCGGTCCCACCTTATCGCGCCCGCCGAACGGGCTGCGCTCTATAGATGATCACCCCGTCTGAAGAGCGTTTTGTCTTGAGCCGCGCGTATGTGCCGGAACATCTCCCCGGCTATGTGCGTGCCGTTTCCGGGGCCGAACCCTACCTGCTGGATGACTTTCTCTGCTATTCCGCCGAAGCTTCTCTCATCTTCATCGGGTATCCCCTGGCGTCCCCTTTCGACGAGAAGGCGATGACGGATACGCTCGGGGGGGCTGTTTCACGGCTCCACCCGGAGCAGGTGGCGCTCATCGCCCCCACGATCCCGATCAATCGGGGGACCTGCCGGCAGCATGAGCGCGACCACTACTACCGGCTGGATCTCTCGGCGCTGAGGGTCCATGCAAAGGTCAGGAACATGATCCGGCGGGCCTCCAGAGAGGTGCGGGTGGAGCGAACCGGGAGGATGGAGGAGGAACACGTCCGATTGGTTTCCGAGTTCCTGGACTCCCAGCCGGTCAGCCAGGACATCCGGTACATCTACGAGAGGATCCCGGCATACGTCTCCGAGGTGTCCAGCGTGCGGCTCTTCAGCGCGAGGAACGCGGCCGGCAACCTAGTTGCCTTTGATGTGGCGGACTTCGGGGGCAAAGACTACGCCTTCTACCAGTTCAACTTCCGCTCGAAGAGTGCGCATGTTCCGGGCGCATCAGACCTGCTCCTTCACGAGCTGGTAGGAGCCGCCCGGGAAGAAGGTAAGGCCTTCGTCAACCTCGGGCTGGGGATTCATCAGGGGGTCGTGCACTTCAAGGAGAAATGGGGAGGGAAACCCTTTCTCACGTACGAGTACTGCCGGTACGCGCCCGGGCCTCCAACGCTGTTCGATCTCCTGTTGCGGAAGCTATGATCTCGCCGGACGAAGAGCGATATATCCTCACCCAGGCCTATGTGCCGGAGCACATCGTAGGCCTCATGAGTGGTATCTCACGGGGGGAGCCGTTTCTCATCGGTGACTACTTGGGTTTCGCCAAAGATAACTGGGTCATTCTCGTCGGGTACCCTCTGGCCGGCGATTTCGGCCACGAGGATTTCGGCAGGGTGATCGCCGGGACCATCACGTCCTTCCGGCCCGAGTACCTGTGGTTCGTCGCCCCCGAGGTCCCGGCTTCCGTTGCGCAGCTCTGCCAGGCGAGAGAGAGCGACGACTACTACACACTGGCCCTTCAGCCGTTCGAGCTCAAGGCCCACCTGAGGCGCATCGTGAACAAGGCGTCCAAGGAGCTGAAGGTCGAGAGGGGTAGACAGATCACCAAAGAACATGAGGAGCTTGTCTCTGAGTTCCTGGAACGGGAAAAGCCGGGGCCGCGCATCGAGAAGCTCTTCCTCAGCATGGCGCAGTACGTCGCCGGAACCCACACGGCAGTCGTGCTGACCAGCCGGGACAGCGCGAGAGCGGCGGCAGCCTTTTACGTGGTTGAGCTTGCGGCGAAGCGTTTCGCCACGTATGTGGTGGGCTGTCACTCCAAGCGCCACTACGTCGTCGGTGCGTCGGACCTTTTGTTCGCTGACATGGTGGCGCTGGCCAAGGAACATGGGAAGACCTACATTCACCTTGGACTCGGGGTGAATGAAGGCATCCGCAGATTCAAGGAGAAGTGGGGAGGGACCCCGCGGCTGCGATACGAGTTCTGCGAGTACCGGCGCAAGGATCCGCTCCGATTCCTCCCCTTCGCCTCCAGGGTGTGGACATGATCACCTGGCTGCTTCACCGGCTCTCGAAGGAGCGGGAGCTGAGAATGATTTGGGAGGTGGAACGGGACGGGAACCGCTCGTACCTGGTGGGCACGGCGCATTTCTTTCCCTACCATTTCAGGGGGTCGCTTCGCAGATATATCAGCCGGGTGGGGACGGCGCTCTTCGAGGGGCCGCTGGACGCCGAATCGGCACGTGCGATCGTGGAGTACGGGTCGAAGGGAGAGGGAGGCCTCTCCCTCGTGGAAGCGCTGGATCCGCCGACGATCGGCAAAATCACCAGGGAGCTCGGCAGCCCCTCGCCGGGCCTCAGCTCGCACCGGATGTTGCGCAGCCTCATCGGCCCGGATCCCGACGCGCTCGATTGGAACCGGATCCGGGACATGAGACCGTGGATGGCCTTCTTCCAGATCTGGTCCCACTATCTGAAAAAGAATGGCTGGACGTGCAACATGGAGCTGGACGCCCTGCGGATCGCTGGCGCCCTGGGCAAAACCGTGCACTTCCTGGAAACGATCGAGGAGCAGCTCGAGGCGTTGGACAACGTGCCCTTCGAACGGTTCGTGCACTTTCTTAAGTATGTGGACTGGAAGCGATCCAGGCGAGATCACCTCGAGTGTTATCTGCGAGGCAACCTGGAAGGACAGATGGTCAGGATCAGCGGGTATCCCACTGTGTGCGACGCGATCGTTGGCAGACGAAATCCGGTTCTGTTCGAGCGGATGCGGGGGTTCCTGGACAAGGGACCGACCATCGCCTTCGTGGGCGCATCGCACTGTCCGGGGATCATGGCGTTGCTTCGTGGGGATGGATACGTGGTCGGGCCTCCAGCGTGCGCTGGGGGATCGAGCTGAACGCGAGCGCCGCCTGCGGGAACCTTTCACCCTGCCGAACGGTTGATGAAGAGGGAGGGCATCGAACCGTGAAGGTTGCAGCGATCATCCTGGGGATCGTGCTCGCAGCCGGGGTCGTCCCGGCGGCGGGCGACCAGGCCATGACCCGCGAACAGGCGCTGGCCGCCCTGGCCAACAGGAGCAGCATCGACCATCGACGCCTGGGGGCGGCATGGCTGGGCAGTACGGGCCGGATGGACGACGTTCCCGCCCTCGTGGAGGCGCTTCGCGACCCCGATCTCCTGGTGCGCGCCCTGGCCGAGCAATCCCTGTGGCAAGTCTGGAGCCGATCCGGGGACCCCGACGTGGAT
>CAZXXV010000198.1:0-1940 GCA_964644725.1 uncultured bacterium | reverse complement strand
CCCGCGAACAGGCGCTGGCCGCCCTGGCCAACAGGAGCAGCATCTAGCCCATTTTGTCCCACCCGTCGAGTCTGAGGGAAGCTTCCATCTCCGATCGGGCAGCCGGAACCGAGACGGGGAATCCTCTTGATCCTCCGGCGCACGGGTGCTAGCGTTGCCCGCCGACCATGCCTCCGAAGAGATCTTTTGACGACCTGACAGGGAAGACGGCCCTCATCACCGGCGGCGGACGCGGAATTGGCCGGGCGGTGGCCCTCGCGTACGCTCGGGCCGGCGCCCGCGTGGCGATCTGTGCGCGGACGGAGGCGGAGCTCGCCGAGACCCGAGGAGAAATCGAGGCAGCAGGGGGAAACGCGGTGGCGATTCCGTGCGATGTCTCCCAGCCGGCTCAGGTGGAGCGGATGGTCCGGCAGGCGCTGGAGGAGTTCGGGCGGATCGACGTCCTGGTCAACAACGCCGGCATCAGCGGCCCGGAGGGGCCGCTGGCGAATGTCGCGATCGAGGATTGGGACGCAGTGCTGCACGTCAACCTGCGCGGCGCGTTTCTCTGCGCACGGGCAGTCCTTCCCCACATGATGGAGCGACGGCAGGGCAGCATCATCAACGTCTCATCCTGGCTGGGGAGAGACAGCACCACCGGGTGGGGACCCTACGGCGTCTCCAAGTGGGGGCTGGAGGGCCTGACGCGGTACCTGGCGACCGAGGTTCGATCCTACCGGATCCGGGTGAACAGCGTCAGCCCGGGATTCGTGGCCACGCGGCTGACCAAGTACCGTGGCGCGGATCCCGACTCGGTCGTGGACCTCTTCATCTACCTGGCCTCGGACGCCTCGCGCGGGATCACCGGCCGGGCCCTGGACGTGGAGCGCTGGCGTTTCCAAGTCCGCCAGTGACTTCCCTCTACTGGAGGAGGGGACCCGGCCGTTTCTTCGGCTTCAAGGTAAATTCCTCCCTCGGACCCCTGCACGTCGTGCGGTGATTACTTGAACGCGTCTTGATGCATCCCTCTTCCCAAAGCGCTTCCCCGCCTCAGCGGAGTGGCGCATGGCAAATGCGGAATGCGGATCACCCAGGGGGTACCCGAATGCGGAATGACGCAGGGATCGATCGATGCGGCGTCCTCGTTGCACTCCAGTTCCTCTGCTCGCCATCCCCCGACCCCCCAGCCCCCGACACCCGCTGTCCGGACAAATCCGAAGTATCCGAACAACGTCTCCCATGATATGATTGACTCAGCCATCGTGATCGCAGGTACTCGAGGGGAGGAAGTTCGGTGGTAAAGAGAGTAGCGGCGATGAAGGTGCGGGACAAGCTAGGCCAGCTCCTTGACGACGTCTATTACCAGGGAGATGAGGTGGTAATCGAGCGGGCCGGCAAGGCGATGGCAATTCTCATTCCCGTCACCCGCTATCAGCAATATCAGCGGGACCGCGAGGAACGCTTCAAGATCCTCGAGCAGATCAAAGCCCGAACGAAGAGGATCCCGGCAAAGCAGCTAGACGCGACCATTGACGAGGCAGTCCGCGCATCCCGAGCGCGCCGGTGATTCGCGCGGTCCTGGACACAAACCAGCTTGTCAGTATCCGCCTTTCTCCAGACGAAGAAGAGTCGTTGCTCCGCCTGCTCGTCGAGGAAGCCGAGATTACAGCCGGCACTCTGCAGGTTCAAGTGGTTGAGGTTGACCCTGCAGACGATGCGGTGCTGGCATGCGCCATTGAAGGTCATGCGGACTGCATCGTGTCGGGCGATAGCCATCTGCTCTCCCTACACCAGCACGCGGGCATCCCGATCATCACGGCAAGAGCCTTCCTCAGGATACTGGAAAAGAAATCTTCCCCGGAGGTCACTTAAAGACATTGCCGCTAAGTTAATTTGAGCAGCTTCCGACCACCTCGCACATGGGCGAGTGATTTCCACTTGCGTCGCCCCGCACAGAACCG
>CAZXXV010000197.1:2490-7854 GCA_964644725.1 uncultured bacterium | reverse complement strand
CAAATACACCGGGTCGAAATGGTTGAGACGGTGACGACTCTCCGAGAAGACAGCACGGCGCTCGCGCGGATCCTGGAGGGGCTGACCCCGGATCAAACAACCGCGGTGACCCACGGAGAGGGGCCGCTCCTCATCGTGGCTGGCGCCGGCACGGGGAAGACTACGGTCATCACCCGGCGGATCGCCTACCTGGTGGCCGCCAAGCGGGCCCGTCCGTCCGAGATCCTCGCCCTCACCTTTACCGACAAAGCCGCCGAAGAGGTGGAGGAGCGGGTGGATCTCTTGGTCCCCTATGGCTTTGCCGACATGTGGATCAGCACGTTCCACGCGTTCGGCGATCGCGTGCTGCGGGACGAAGGGCTGGCGCTGGGTCTCAATACGGATTTCCGGGTGCTGACGCGACCCGAGCAGATCGTCTTCCTGCGGGAGCACCTCTTCGATCTGCCCCTCCAGCGTCTCCGCCCGCTAGGAGCCCCGACGAAGCACCTCCAGGCCTTGGTTATGTTGTTCAGCCGGGCCAAGGACGAGGCGGTGATGCCGGAGGACTATCTGGCGTTCACGGCCGATCTGGCCGACCGGGCTGGCGCAGCGCATGACGATGCCGCGCTCCGCGAGGAGGCGGCTCTTCAGCAGGAACTGGCGGCGTGCTACCGCGAGTACCAGCACCTGCTCGGCGAGCGCGGCCTCGTGGATTTCGGGGATCAGGTGCTGCTCTGCCTGCGGCTGTTTCGGGAGCATCCTCTGATTCTGCAAAAATACCGCGAGCGGTTCCGGTACATCCTGGTGGACGAATTCCAGGACACGAATCATACCCAGTGGGAGCTGGTGAAACTCCTGGCGGGACGCGAGGGCAACATCACGGTCGTGGGGGATGACGACCAGAGCATCTACAAGTTTCGCGGCGCGGCCATCAGCAACATCTTGGGATTCACGGCCGCGTATCCCGAGGCGCGGCGGGTCATCCTGCGGGAGAACTTCCGGTCCAGCCAGGCGATCCTGGACGCGGCCTATCGCCTCATCCGGCACAACGACCCCGACCGGCTGGAGGTGCGGGAGCACATCGACAAGCGCCTCGTGGCGACAGCACCCGAGGGAACCCCGCCACGGCACCTGCACCATGACACGGTATCCAGCGAGGCGGATGCCGTGGCCCGCCTGATCGCAAGCCGGGTAGAGGCCGGGGCCTGGGCCTACCGGGACGTGGCCATCCTCGTCCGGGCCAACCGGGACGCCGATCCGTTCCTGCGAGCGATGAATCTGCAGGGCATCCCCTGGCGGTTCAGCGGCAATCAGGGGCTGTACGCGCGACCAGAGGTGCGACTGCTCCTGGCCTTCCTGCGGGTGGCGGCCGATCCCGAAGATACGGTCAGCCTGTACTTCCTGGCGGGATCCGAGCTGTACGAGATGGACGACTGGCAGCTCGCCCAGTGCGCCAGCGCCGCCAGGCGGACGAATCGCTCCCTCCGCTGGATCTTCGAAAATCTGGACAGCGTGGCGGACCTGGCCGATCTGGACCTCACGGCCCGGGCGACCGTCGAGCGGCTCGTGAAGGACCTCAAAGAATACGTGGGTCTCTCGCGGGAACGGTCCACCGGCGAGGTCTTGTACCAGTTTCTCATGCGGAGCGGCCTGCTCAAACGCCTGACTGCAGCGGAATCACCCGCAGCCGATGCCCGCGTGGGGAACATCGCGCGCTTCTTCGAGATCGTCCATCGCTTCGCCGACGTGGCAGATCTCGACCGGGTCCCCCAGTTCATCCAGCACCTGGACCTCCTCGTGGAAGGGGGAGACGACCCGGCGGCGGTGGAGGCGGACGAGGATGCCGACGCCGTCAACGTCCTCACCGTGCACAAGGCCAAGGGGCTCGAGTTTCCTGTGGTGTTCTTGGTGAGCCTGGTGGCCGATCGCTTCCCCTCGCGCGGGCGCCGCGAGCCGCTCGCCCTGCCCGATGCCCTGCTCCATGACATCCTGGCGAGCGGAGACTTCCACCTCCAGGAGGAGCGACGGCTGTTTTACGTGGGCATGACGCGGGCCAAGCGCGACTTGTACCTCACCAGCGCCCGTGATTACGGCGGCGTCCGCGCCAAGAAGGTGAGCCGGTTCGTTCTGGAGGCCCTGGATCTGCCGCCGTCAGAGCCCCCGCCGTACAAGGCCTCGGCCCTGGAGGCGATCCAACGCCATGCTCCCTCGGTGGAGGAGGGAGCGGAGGCCCTCCAGGCCATCCCGGATCACGAGATCCTGCCCCTCAGCCACTACCAGGTGGACGACTATCTCACCTGCCCGCTGAAGTACAAGTACATTCACATCCTGCGGGTGCCCATCCGCGAGCACCACTCGGTGGTGTATGGGAAGGCGCTCCACGAGGCCATCTCGTTTTACCTACGTCGGAAACTTGCTCTGGTCCAGTCGGCTCCTGGTCACCGCCGACAGGGAGGCGGGGTGACCGAGGCAGAGGTGCTCGAGGCCTTCGAGGAGGCCTGGCAGAGCGTGGGATTTCTCTCGCGAGAACACGAGGACCTGCGCCTGGAAGAGGGGCGTGCCGTCCTGCGACGCTTTGTGGCCGAGGAGGAGCGGACGGGGCTCTCCCCGACGGCGGTGGAGCGGCCGTTCACCTTCCTGCTTGGGACCACCAAGGTTGCCGGCCGCTTCGACCGCGTGGACGAGCGGGACGGGCGCGTCACCATCATTGATTACAAATCCTCGGCCGTCCGCGACCAGAAGGAGGCCGACCGGAAGGCCAAGGAGAGCCTGCAACTGGCCATCTATGCCCTGGCCTACGGTGAGATGCACGGCCGGATTCCCGACGCTGTGGAGCTACATTTCCTGGAGTCTGGCCTGGTGGGGAGCGCCCGCAAGACCGAGGGAGAGCTGGAGGGGACCCGGGCCACGATTGGGCAGGTTGCCGGCGGGATCCGCGCCCGGGACTTCACCGCGACGCCGGGGTACCTCCAGTGCAGCTACTGCGCCTTCCGCGAGATCTGCCCGAGCACGGCCTACCGCGAGAGCGAGTAGGTAGGTTCGAGGGAAAGAGTCGGGAGGCCTTTCGGGAAATGGGAGACATGGGGAATCGGGGACACGGGGAGCGGGAGAAGGCAGCAAGCAGGAAAGCAGGACGCAGAGGACCGGGTAAGCATTGGTGTCAGGAATTCCGCAATCCGCAATCCGCATTCCGCAATAGGGGGGCTTGTCATGGCAGTTCGAGTAATCATTCAGCGCTGGGTTCGTTACGGTCGCGAGGCGGAGCTGCGCCGCGCGCTGGAGAAGATGCGGGTGCAGGCGTTGGATCAGCCCGGGTACGTCAGCGGCGAGACTCTTCGCTGTCCAACCGATCCATCGCTCTGGGTGGTGATCAGTACCTGGGAGACCATGGCGGACTGGCAGCGCTGGGCCCAGGGTCCTGACCGCTCGGAGTTCGAATCGCGCATCGCCCACTTGGTGGAGGCGCCCACCCAGGTTCTGGTCTTGGAGTCCATTGCCATGGATGATGCGACACCACCGAGGGGTGTCGGGCCCCATGAGAGCCGTGGAGAACCGAAGGCTGAGTGAGTGGGGACCCGGAAATGCGAGGGAAGTTGCGGATCGGCATCGACGTGGATGATGTGCTGGCGGAATCGCTGCCCGGATACCTGGAGGCATTCCGGCGGCGATTCGGACACGACGTCAGGATCGAGGAGGCGGCCTGGGAGATCTTTCGCCGCTACCCGGAGATCTCGGCGACACAGATGTGGGGGTTCTTCAGCGAACTGGAGGCGAGCGATTTCCTGGGGACCCGCCCGGTGTATCCGGAGGCAGTGAACGCGGTGAAGGCCCTGGCGGCGAATGCGCATCGGCTGTTTGTTGTCACAGGGCGCCTGACCCAGCACCGGGATCATACCCGCCGGCTGTTGCAGCGGGCAGGGCTCCTGGAGTTTTTTGAGGAACTGGTGCACCGGGACAATGAGGCCGCGGCCGACTACAAGCCGCGCATCGTGCGGGAGATGAAGCTGGATCTCCTGGTCGAGGATGAACTGCACGTGGCCCTGGCTGCAGCGGAAGTTCCGATTCCTGTCCTGCTCTTCGATCGTCCGTGGAACCACGGCGAGCTGCCCCCAGGCATCACCCGCGTGACGGATTGGGATCAGGTGCTCCGTCTGGTCGCCGCCCAAGCGGCAGCCCGCGCTGGATGATTCTTGCTCTCCCTCTTCCCTCCGTTCGCTGACCTCCCCATGACAGAAACTCTTGGCATCGGCCGCTATGTGGGATATCTTTGGTCGAGGCATTCAGCCATCAGCATTCAGCCCTCAGCCAAAGCAGAGATCGAGAATCGGGCTGATGGCTGACTGCTGAGCGCTGAAAGCTTCCCATATGGAGGGAGGTGGGTACGATGCGGAAAGTGACTCTCGAGAGGGCTGCGTTCCTCGTGCCGGCTCCAGTGCTCTTGCTCTCCAGCGTGGGCGAAGACGGTTCCATGAACATCATGGCTTTGTCCTGGGCCGGTGTTGCCTGTGGGACACCCCCCATGGTCAGCGTGGCTGTCCGGCCGGAGAGGTTCTCCTACGGTCTCGTTCGGGAGACGAGGGAGTTCGTCCTGAACATCCCACCGGCGTCCCTGCTTCGCGCCGTGGACTTTTGCGGCGTGGTCTCCGGTCAGAACGTGAACAAGTTCGCTGAGGCGCGCCTCACGCCGATGCCGGGACTGAAGGTCCGGGCCCCGCTGATCCGGGAGTGCCCCGTCAACTTGGAGTGTATCGTGCGAAACTCCCTGGTTCTGGGATCCCACGTCCTCTTCCTGGCAGAGGTGGTGGCGATGCACGCGGACGACGAGATCGTGGAGAATGGCGGCGTCATCATGGGCCGGGTGGCGCCCCTGGCCTATGACCCGTTCGGTGGCGACTACTGGAGCCTGAAGGAGGTCGTCGCCCACCAGGGCTTCAGCGGCGGGACCATGCCGGCTCCAGTGGATCCGGCGCCAAAGAAATCGTGAGGGAGAACGATGCAGGAAAGCATCCCACCCGATACATTGAACGAGATTGGGATTCTGAAGCGGCGCGAGATCGAGGCCCGCATCATTGCGCCCCTGATCAACGCCTTTGCGGCGGAGTTCGGTCGGGAGCGGGTCATCGAGATCGCCAAGCAAGTGATCGTGGAGATCGCTCGCCAGCAAGGAAAGGCGCTGGCCGACCAGGTGGGGGGAAACACCCTGGCCCATTTCGCAGGGAGCAAGGACGCCTGGGTGAGAGGAGGAGCACTCGAGACGGAGGTCCTCCAGTTGACCGACACGGCCTACGATTTCAACGTGACCCGGTGTCGGTACGCGGAGATGTACCGAGCGCTGGGCATCCCCGAGTTGGGCGGCGTGCTCTCCTGCGGCCGGGACTTCGCGCT
>CAZXXV010000197.1:0-2390 GCA_964644725.1 uncultured bacterium | reverse complement strand
TCACCCGGACCCAGACGATCATGGAAGGGGCTCCCCTTTGCGACTTCCGGTACCGCATCGAGTCCCCTCCGGAACCGAAGGTGTCCGCATTTGTGTAATCTGCGGATCCATTAGAGGTTTTCGCCCGGGCGTTCGGCGGACTGGAGGCCCCGTATGAAATTCCACACCGAGTACCTGACCTTCAAGACGAAGCGACAGCGCGAATACGTCAACATTACCCGCGAGGTCGAAGCAGCGCTTAGGAAGAGCGGCATCCGCGAGGGGATGATCCTGGTCTCCGCCATGCACATCACCGCGGCGGTCTATGTGAACGACGCCGAAGACGGCCTCATTCAGGACATCGATGAGTGGCTGGAGCGGCTGGCGCCCACGGGGCCGAATTACCGCCACCATCGGACCGGCGAGAGCAACGGCGACGCCCACTTGAAGAATCTGCTTATGCATCACCAGGTGATCGTCCCCGTCACCGACGGGAAACTGGACTTCGGGCCGTGGCAGCAGGTCTACTACGCCGAATTCGACGGCCAGCGGTCGAAGCGCGTCATCATCAAGGTGATGGGAGAATAGAAGGGGCGATCCGGGAGAAGGGCAAGGGGATCAAGCCCGACGAGTTGCAGGCCATCCTGGACGAGGTGGCCGAGGGGGTTCCTGCCGTTCTCCGACGCAGCCTGTGAGGACAAAGGAAGTCATTGAGTGCAAGTCAAGGTGGACGGCCTATCGCTCAGAATCCTGGCCCATCGCGCGACCGCGTTCGAGGTCGGGGCGTCCGTCTCGGTTCGCCTGGACACCGATCGCTGCGCCGTGATCCAGTAGGACTGACCGCCGAAGGCGTGGAAGGGTACGATTCCCGTCACGCCGCCAGGTGTCCCACGATGCTGGCGGTGAACTCCGTGGTCCTGGCGGTGCCGCCCAGATCGCGGGTCCTCGGGCCAGCCGAGAGAGTCGCCGCTACTGCTCGCTCGATGGCCTTTGCAGCTTCTCCCGCGGATGTATCCCCTCGCTCCCCGGCCAGCCAGGAGAGAAGCATCGCCGCCGACAGGATCATCCCGACCGGGTTCGCGATGCCCTGCCCAGCGATGTCGGGGGCTGAGCCGTGGCTCGCCTGGGCCATGGCGCGCCCAGTGCCCGCGTTGATGGACGGGGCCAGGCCCAGGCTGCCGGCCAGCTCCCCCGTGAGGTCGGACAGGATGTCGCCGAACATGTTCGTGGTCAGGATGACGTCGAAGTCGGCGCCGCGGCGCACGAGGTGCGCCGTCATGGCGTCGATGTGGTAGTCCTCGACGGTGACCTCCGGAAACTCCTTCCCCACACCCCGGCACACCTCCAGAAACAGACCATACGCCTTGCGGATGACGTTCGCCTTGTGAACGATGGCGACCTTCCCTCGGCGTTGTCGGGCCAGGGTGAAGGCCGTCCGCGCGATCCGCTCTGAGGCCTGGCGAGTGATCTTCCCCACGGTCAGCGCCACATCCGGGGTGGGCATGAGCTCGCCGACGCCCCACGCCATGTTCCGGTCGGAGTAGAATCCCTCGGTATTCTCCCGGACCACGACGAGATCCATCTTCGGCGAGACAGCCGGCAAACCGGGGTAGGCGCGGGCCGGCCGGATGTTCGCGTACAGGTCGAAGCGGTGTCGCAGTTCCCCGCTGGGGTTCCGTTTCTCCCGCTCGGCGGCCGGGTAGGATGCGGAATCGTGGGGACCCATGATCCACCCGTCGCAGTTCTCGAGCGCCTCGACTGTGGATTCCGGCATCGCGACGCCGATCTTCCGGATCGCCTCCCACCCCATGGGGAGCGGCACATACTCGAAGCGCAGGCGACCGTCCCGCTTTTGCACTGATTCCAGCACGCGGAGCGTGGCCTCGACGATCTCGGGTCCGATCCCATCTCCTGTTAGGACGCCCAGTCGGTAGGTCGCCATGTTTCCCTCCGGGGTGGTGGTGGACCTGCGGGCTTCGCGGGTGGTTACCCGGGGTGGCTCGGCACATCCATTGCGTTCGTGATTCGGCAGGATCATAGGAACGACCGGAAGAGGCTGTCAAGCTGCAGGGGAGTGGGTCGGATCGAAGCACTTCAAAGGTGCGTCTCGCCAGACATGGCCTCCGGGGGCGCCGCCCTGCAGCCCAATGAACCCGCTAGCGCATCACCTCACCAGGGCCGGGCCATGGGATGAGACCGATTGGGCCGGGCGGCCGTCAAGGCGGCCCCGGGGCCTTGGCACTTATGGGTTTTTGGCTTGACACAGCCGCCCCTTCGCGCTATGCGTTCCGGTAACGCCGGGAGTCCCTCATGGTCCGCCCCCACCTAGCGAGTCCAGAGCCTCCGTGCAGGGCCAGGCCCGAGGAGCAGATTCCTGTCAGCATAAGCGGGAGGAGGTGAGCCCCCACCCA
>CAZXXV010000196.1:0-7928 GCA_964644725.1 uncultured bacterium | reverse complement strand
CTAGACTGGTCCCCGCTCGTGTATTTGCCTTGACTTCCCCCGCCGCCACTGGTACGGTCCCGCGGTGTGGGCGGGATTTGGGGACCCAGTGCCCTGGCAGCTTCTTCGCCGGGTTCCCAGGCCCGGTTCCCGGTGTCCTCCTCGGCCGGCCGCCCGGCCAGGCGTTTTCCAACTTCCGACGTTGTTCATGGCGAGTGACGCCGGGGGCACTGCGCTGGTTGGATGCGTACAAACCTCAGAAGCAGACGCGGACACGCCACAGGCGGTGAGGAAGCTTGTGCCGGCGCGAACTTGGCCATGGGGTGCCGAAAAGGAGCTTGACGCACCTCTCCCGCTGGCCCAGAAATAGCCACTCACCCGCATGCAACGGAGATCCCTATGGCCGGAGCCCCGTCCCTCTCCGCCCGCTTCGCTGAGCAGATCGCCGCCTTCCGACTAAAGTACATTCCCGACGAGGTCGTGGCGCACGCCAAGCTGATCCTCCTGGACACGATCGGCGCGATGCTCGCGGCCTCGAACCGGAAGTACTCCGCCACCCGCATCCTGGCGGACTTCGCCCGGGAGGTCGGCGGGCGACCGGAGTCGAGCCTCGTCGGCCAGGGTGTGAAGACCTCCTGCGTGAACGCGGCCCTGGTGAACGGCACGCTGGGCTACTACTGCGATATCGAGCCGCACCATGTGGGCGGGATCCTGCATGCGCCCGCGGTCACGGTGCCGACCAGCCTGGCCGTGGCTGAGAAGGAAGGCGCCACCGGCGCCCGGTTCCTGGAAGCCATGCTCCTCGGCGTCGAGGTGACCTGTCGGGTCAGCTACGCCATCAACCCCACGGCGCTCTACAACCGCGGCTTCCATCCGAGCGCCATCTGCGGCGCCTTCGGCGCGGCCGCGGCCGCTGGCCGGCTCTTCCGCCTGCCGGCTCCCCGGATGGCGATCGCCCTCGGCCTGGCCATGCAGCAGGCCTGCGGCCTGCTGGCCTGGGCCAGCGATCACACGGAGAACTCGCGTCCCTTCAACCCGGGCTTGGCCGCGCGGAACGGGACGACGGCCGCCCACCTGGCCTCCCTGGGCTTCGGTGGCCCGCCCGACCCCTTCGAGGGCAAGTACGACGTCTTCACCGCGTTCTCGGGCGAGCGGCACCCGGAGGCCCTGATCGCCGAATGGGGCAAGCACTACTACCTCCCCGAGTTCGCCTACAAGCGCTACTCCAGTTGCTCTTTCACCCATCCGGGCCTGGACGCGCTGCTGGATCTGGCCCATCGCCATCACTTGCAGCCCGCCGACGTGCAGGAGATCGTCCTTCGATTCCCCAAGGCCGGCGCGCACATGATCGACAACAACGAGCTGAAGTCCCATTGCGCCCAGTACATCCTACCGGTCGGGCTGGTCTTCGGCCGCGTCATCATCGATGACATTCTGCAGGACCGGATGCGAAACCCCGAGGTCGCGCGCCTGCGGGCGAAGACGCGGATGGTGGCCGATCCCGAGCTGGACAAGGGATGGCCCGAGGTCTACGTCTCGATCGTCGAGGTGAGGACGACGGACGGGCGGTCTCTCTCCTGCCGGGTGGATCACGCCAAGGGCACCATGGAGAATCCCCTCACGCCGGAGGAGATTCACGCGAAATATCTCTCGCTCGCCACCACGGTCACCTCTGCCGCGCACGCCGAGCAGATCGCCGAGATCGTGCAGCGGATCGACCGGACGCCGGATATCGCCCGTCTGGCGGGTCTCCTGCGCTCTCTGAAGCCGGCGGGGGATTCGGCCAAACGCCGCGCGAAGACCGGAACGAGCCGATCAACTGCCAAGAGCGGAGGCGCGCGCTGAGGAGCTGAAGCGGCTCAGCAGACGACACCGGTCTTTGTTCGATTCTTGCAGCGCCGGGGTATGCCTCAAGGAGGGGGAGAGTCGGCGCCGATCACTCCTGAAGGTGCCAGCCGCGTCTCAGGTGCCCTCCGAACCGCTTCAGGCGAGTGCGGTGCCTCACCTCACACGGATTTCCCCGACGTGAAATAGGCGCGAAGGCGGGCGAGACGTTGCGCCACCTGCTCGCCGGTGTATCTCTGAGCATGACCCAGCAATGCACGCGGGGGTGAAACCGCTCACAGGAGGTGGAAAAATGGGAACGCAGAAGACGGGCGACGTTCTCCGGGCGAGCAGGCGGCGCGTGTTGGGGGCGGGGGCCTTTGGCCTTGGCGCTCTCCTCATTCCGGGCGCTGTCGGGACGAGGAAAGCGGCGGCGGCGACCCCTGAGGAATCCACCGCCGACCGCATCAAGCGGACGGGGGTCTTCAATCTCGGCGTTCGGGAAGCCGACCCACCGTACGGCTTCCTTGACAAAGACAAAAACGTCGGGTTCTCGACGGAAATCGCGGAGAAGGTGCGCGAGCGGCTCGAAAAAGAACTGAAGACCAGTCTCAAGATCAACTACGTGGCGGTCACCGGCAGGACCAGGATTCCCCTCCTCCTGAACGCGACGATCGACATGGAAGCGGGGGCGACGGTCATCACCAAAGAGCGGGTCAAGGTCGTCGATTTCTCCATCCCGTTCTTTCTGACAGCCTCCTATTTCATCGTACCGGCCGACAGCCCGATCCGACGCGCGGCGGACATGTCCGGAAAGCGCCTTGGCGGCCCTCGGGGCGGCCTCCAAGAGACCCTGTTCACCAGGAAACTGCAGGCTCAGGGGATGTTCAGAAGCCCGGTTCGATTCATCGGATTCGAGAATCCGTCGGAAGGCTTCACCGCAGTCCAGGGCGGGTCCGTAGACGCCTACACGAACGACGGACCCCTCGTGTATGGCTTGCTCAAGAGCACGCCGGACCCGGCAAAGTGGAGGGCCTTCGACGCCGGGGTGGACGCCTCAACCCAGGCCTTCCCCCTGCGCCAGAACAGCTCAAGCTTTGCCACGATCATCAATTGGACGATCGTGGAGGTCTGCGAGAGCGGCCGGTGGCAAGAGCTGTACCAGAAGTACTTCGTGCCCGTGGGGCTCCCCAGAGAACTGGACGAGACCTCGAAATTCGTCGTCCGCATGAACTCCTGGCCGGACTAGAGCAGGCGGGGTTTTCACCCCGGAAGAGCTTTGCCGGAGGGGCGGCGACCGAGACGATGTCGCCGCCCCACAAGAAAAGTAGGATGGGACCTTCTGGAGGTGGACAGCCGCATGGGATATAAGGTGCAATGGTCGGTCCTCTGGGACCAGCCCTATCGGGATTGGATCCTGGAAGGGCTCTACGTGACCATTGAAATCTCGCTTATCGCCTGGTTCTTCGGCCTGACGATCGGCATCCTCGTGGGCATGCTGTCGGAATCGCCACGAAAGCCGCTTGCGGCGGTGTCCGCGTGCTACGTGGAGGTGTTTCGGAACATTCCTCTGCTGGTGCAGCTGTTCTTCGCCTACTTCGTCCTCCCCCTGCTGCTGCCTCTGCATCTGCGCCGGTATCTGTACGAGATCGGCTGGGAATGGGGGAGCGCCGTCCTCACGTTGTCCGTGTACACCTCGGCCAAAGTGACCGGCCATGTCCGATCAGGGCTGAATGCCGTGGGCCACGGCCTGCGGCAGGCGGCGCTCTCCAGCGGCCTCACCTGGTGGCAGATGGAACGGTGGATCGTTGTTCCCCTTCTGCTCCGGATCATCGTCCCCAACATCACGACGGAATTTCTCACCGTGTTCAAGGGTTCCTCGCTGGCCATGGCCGTGGGCGTCATGGAAACCACGTACATGACGCAGCGCATTGGCTTCCAGTCGTTTCGGTGGATCGAGGCCAATACTGTCGGCACCGTCGTGTACCTCTTGCTCGCCTGGGCCGTGGCGATTCTCATGGGCATTGTCGAGCGGAAGGTACGAGTGCCCGGCTTGCTGCAGCGCGGACACGCGTAGTCGGATGACACCCCCGCAGTTTCTTGACAATCTCCTCAGCCTGAGCCTGGCGCTGCTCAGATACAATGTCGTGCTAACAGCCCTGGCCATTCTGCTGGCGTTTCCCATTGCCAGCCTCCTAGCCCTCGGACGGCTCTCCCGCTATCGTGTGATCTGCTATCCCATCGCAGTCTACATCAATCTGCTGCGGAGCAGTCCGCTCTTGATGGTGATGTTCTGGACCTACTATACGTTTCCGATGCTGGTCGGCGGGACGAACCTGAATGTATTCTATGCCGCGCTCTTCGCCCTGACCGCCTTCGAGGCGGCCTACTTCGCGGAATTCATCCGCTCCGGCATTCAGTCCATCCACAAAGACCAGCGGCTGGCAGCGCTCGCCACCGGCCTCAAGCCGCGGCAGGTGTTTCTGTACGTCATCTGGCCTCAAGGGGTCCACCGGATGATCCCGTCGTTGCTGACGCAAAGCATCATCGCTTTCCAGGATTCCACTCTGGCCAGCATCATCGGGCTCCGCGAGGTGGCGCAAACCACCACGATCATCAACTCTGTCCAGGTGAAACCTATCTGGATGTATTCAATTCTGGCAGGGCTCTACTTGGTCCTTTGTCTTACGCTCAGCCAGGGCGTGCGGCGGATCGAGCGGAGGACGGCAAAGCTACTGGCCGTTTGAGCGACCGCCTCAGCGTAGCGCGTGGTGCGTGAGCAGAGGGTCCTCGATGATCGGGCCGCGGGCGCATGACTGGGAGCGCCTTCTGAGGGTGGGGCGGCAATCGCTGGCGGAGCGGAGGCGGGAGCAATGAAGATCACCCGACTGGAAAGCCGGATCGTGGAGATCCCAGTGAGGAGTCCGTACGTATTCTCCCACGGGGTGCTGAAGGTGTTCAGCAACGTCCTGGTGTGGATTCACACGGACGAAGGCGTCGTCGGGATCGGCGAGGCTTCTTTCGTTCCTGGCGGAGGAGTGTCCGAAGAGACACCGGAAAGCACGAAGCCGACGATCGATCGGTATCTGGTTCCGGAAGTGATCGGTGAGGATCCGTTTGACATCGAGCGTATCCACCAGAAGATGGATGCCTCTGTCCCGAGGAATCTGGTGGCAAAGTGTGGGATTGACTTAGCGCTCTGGGATCTCATGGGGAAGGCTCTCGATAAACCCGTGTGTAAGCTGCTGGGCGGCGTGTCCGATCCGAAGATCCTGTGCACGTACACGCTGAGCATCGACACTCCGGAAAGGATGGCGGAGCAGGCCCTCTTCAGGAAGCGCCAGGGGTACAAGACCCTCGTCGTGAAGATCGGTCGTGAGCCTGCGAGCGACATCGAGCGGTTGAGACTGGTACGCGAAGCCGTCGGTGATGATGTGAATATTCGCCTGGACGCGAACGAAGCATACTGGCCGGACCAGGCTATACAGACCATTCGGCAAATGGAGAAATACCGGCCGGAATTCGTTGAGGAACCGGTCAAACGGTGGGATCTGGATGGGATGGCGAAGGTGGCGCGGGCCGTGGACACGCCGATCAGCTCCGATGAAAGCAACACCTCCTTGGACACGGTGATGAGGATCATCCAGAAGCGGGCCGCCGACATCATCAACATCAAGATCTCAAAGAATGGTGGCCTGTATCGCTCCAAGAAGATTGCCGCTCTCGCCGAAGCGGCTGGCATTCCATGCATCGTGGGAGGAGCTAATACCTACGAAGTGGGTCGGCAGGCGTGCCGACACTTTGCCGTGTCCACGGCCCAGGCCCAGATGGGGATGGGATCCGAAGGGTGCGCACCTGCTTCCCAATCTAAAGTTGATGATGTCACCAGGCGGGTCCTCACCTACGAAGATGTGACCAAAGGGAAAGGGTACGTGGAAGTATTGCCCGGGCCCGGGCTGGGAGTCGAGCTTGACGAAGAAAAGGTTCGGAAATACAGCGTCGCATAGATGTGGCAAGCCTCCACTACAGGCTGACCGAATTGTCGCGTAACGCGAGCATCCGGAGCTTCGCAGGCCCTGCCTGACGGGCGCACCTCGCCGAACCAGATCCCGGCGGTCGAGATCGTGTTGGCCTTCTTCGCGGCCGTCCTCACCGGGGCCAAGCGGTTTGCCCATGTGGAGCGGCTGCGCACGGACGCGGTCGTCCAGGCGATCCTGGGGGTGCCGCGCATGCCCTCGGCCATGACCCTGACGCGCTACCTGGGGGGCTTCGGTAATGCGGGACGTTGTTAACGGAGTGGACTTGCGTGTGAGGCGGGACGCCCTCAAGAAAGTAAGTAACGCTCTCCAACAGAGGATCTCCTCGGCCCGTGCTGGCGCGACCTCCTTTCCCCGCACATGCTGCGGGACCCGGCCGTTTCTTCGTCGTCAAGGCAGAACCCTCCTCTCAACGCCAGCGCGTCCTGCAATGGTTGGATTGCCCTGCCATCCTAGGGTGCCTCTCCTGGGATCGGTCTTCCCCTCCCCATTCACCCCCTGGCGTGATGGTGCTATCCGGCCTCGTCGCTGCTGCATAGACCGAATTGGACCAGTTAATGGGGGACGTAGTTAATGGGGTAATGGGGGACGTAGGTGCAAGAACGACTTGTGAAATGAGGGGCGCGGGGCGGGTCGGGCACCTGCTTCGAGCCCGCCAGCCCCCGTGACAGCTCCTCGGCGAAGCAGGAGGCCGAGCCGAGTCAGGCTCTGACCTCCCGGAACTACCGGAACGCGCTTTGGACCCTCGGCCCCCCAGCAGACGCAGCGCAGCAGAGTGGCCGCCTCTCCTCAAGAGCGCAACTTGACATACCTGGCAACGTAACCTGTTCGCCCCGTCGTGTCACTGGCGCGGGAGAGCCTCAGCTTGACATGAGTATATGAACATGATACTTGTATCTATGTACATCCAAGGAGGAGGGCTCTGTGCATGGCTTCCGTCCCTGTCCGACACAAACACTTGCGCCTGAATCAGGCAAAGCTTGAGCGGGTGAAATCCGTGCTGGGCACCGCCACTGAAACCGAAGCATTGGAAGGGGCCATGGATCTCGTCCTTGCGGAAGCAGAAATCCTCAAGGCCCTGCGCCGCGTCAAGGGGAAGGCTCGGATTAAGAGCCTCTTTGGCTGATGGATCGAGTGGTTTTCGATTCGGACCTCTACATCGACTGGATCAACATCGGGTCGCGTGAGGAGCTCTTGCTGGGCAGGTGGTTCGCCCGCTACATGAGCACCGTGGTCCTGCTAGAATTACAGGCGGGAGCGTTGGAGCCCGCCGCGGCCAAGGCCGTGGGCGACCTTTACCGGACTTTCATTCGGACGGGCCGGCTGCTTTCGCCCTCCCCCGATACCTTCTGGCGCGCGGGATCTGTCCTCCGGGTCCTACAACGCCGCCATGGATTCGACCTCCGCACTCGCTTCCGCCTGGTGAACGATTGCCTGATTGCCCTCTCCAGTCGCCAGGTCGGTGCGACGGTCATCACCCGAAACGAGCGCGATTTTCGGCTCATCCAGCAGGTTGCTCCCTTTTCCCTTGTCGTTGTGCCGTAAACCCGAGCCCTCCGCACCCCTAACCCGGCGTAGCCGGAACCAAACAGGACACGGCTTCAAGAAATATCGAATGGCGAACAGCGAATCATGAATTTCGAACGATCACCACTCTGCGAGCAGCCTCCACGCGGCGTTCGTCATTCGATATTCCTTGTTCGATATTCGACATTCGCGATGAGCGTTACGAAAGTCGGGCCACTCCAAGAATGCCCGCAAACGCTTGCTGGGCGCGCTTCCGCGGACATCGCGGAAAATATCTTTGCCAAGAATGCATACATTTCACCCGTAAGGGACTAACGTAGGTGCAGAAGCAACTTGCGAGATCGGGCCCGCGGGACGGGTCGGGCACTTGCTTCGAGCCGGCCAGCACCCGTGACGGCCCCTCATCGAACCGAGAGGCTGAGCCGGGTCCGAGGCCGATCTCCCGGGGCTCCCTGACTGCCATTTGGAACCTGCGTCCCCCGATATAGGCACCGTACGTCCCCTCCTTCCCTCCCCTTCTCCGCCGCCGTTCATCCTGGCGCACCAAGAAATCCATGTCTC
>CAZXXV010000195.1:0-7947 GCA_964644725.1 uncultured bacterium | reverse complement strand
TGGATGCCTTCTGGTCCGGGAGCCTGACGCCAAAAGTGGTGGAGAAACTCCGGCGTCCCGTCCTGCTGGTCCGGGCGGCTCCGGAAGGATAGGATGGCTGGCGGCCATTGATTTAACCCTATCCGAGGAAAACCTTGGACCGCCGGTACCAACGGCATCCGCCTCAGGCGGATTGGTGCGCCAAGGTCGCCATGGATACAATGTTCCGATCTCTCTATGGAGTAACGCGATGACCGGTTCATGGGGCCTTCAGAAATTCCGTTCGCCCCCCCAGTGGGCCATTTCGGGCTTGGCGTTCTTGGCGCCTTGGCGGTTGGGAATTTCGGATCAAGGTTAAGGCAAGCATCGGCCGAGTGCGGGGTGCCCTGTAATAGGGGACGTAATGGGGGACGTTCCGGTTTTGGTGGCTTTACGCTTTTTGCGCCGGCTCTTCGCATCGCAGGATACCTCCCCGCTGTGCACGCCACCCCTAGGCAGACCAGCTTGGCTCACATGGCAATCGCCTGGCGTGGAAGCGTAGCGAGGGTCAGAGGAGGGTAAGGACGCGGGAGAGGATGGCGATGGCCTGGTGGTACTCGGCCAGATCGAGATGCTCGTTGGGGGTGTGGTCCAGCGCGGACTCCCCGGGGCCGTAGGCGACGATGGGGCAGCTCCAGGCCTGGCCGGCAACGTTCATGTCGGAAGTGCCGCTCTTGACCTTAAAGGTGGGCTCGATGCCCTGTTCGCGGATCGCCTGGAGGAATGCGCGGACGAGGGGCGTATTTTTGGACGCTCTATACGGAGGGTCTGCTCCCCAGAATCGAAGCTCACCTGTGGCCCCCTTCAACCCTTCGACCTGACGGCGGACGTCGTCGGGGGAAAGGCCAAGTGGCATTCGGATTGACGCGCGCAGGTGAATGGATTCCACGAGCCCGTCGTTTTCGCTCCGGATCTCCCGCAGGGCGGGGTCCAGGCAGTCGAACATTTTCTTGCCGACGTTGAACTCAGCCGCCCACCGCTTGACCCGATTCCAGAATTCCACTCCCTCTTCCAAGATGCTGCCGCTCTGGGCGGCCGAGTGGGCCGCGTCCGCCCTGCCATCGTAGGCGAGGACGATCCGTCCCTTGTAGGCGAGGGTGACGGCTCGGGTCCCGCTCGGCTCGCCGATCACGCAGAAGTCGGGAGAGAAGGTCCGGGTCGCGTGCCTGGCCCCTTTCGAGCTGGCCGCTTCCTCTTCCGTCGCGCCGACGACCATGATCCGCTTGCCTGGGAGAGCCCCAGCCTTTGCTGCGGCCGCGATGAACGTCGCCAGCGGCCCCTTGGCGTCCACGCTGCCCCGGCCGTAGAGCTTCCCGTCCTCGATCCGCACCGGTACGACACCTGGGACAGTATCCATGTGCCCCAGCAGGACGATCTCCTTCGGCCCATCTCCCAGGATGCCTACGGCATTGCCCGCCTCGTCAACAGAGGCCTGGAAGCCGAGGGAACGCATCGTCTCGACCAGGAAGCCGGCGAGCGCAGCTTCCTCCCCGGACAAGGAGGGGATCTCGATCATCCTCTGTAACAGGAGAACGGGGTTCATGGGTCAGGCGAATGCCGAATGCGGAATGCCGAATGCGAAATGGGCGGACGATTCGAGAGACGGGAGGCGAGAGGCGGAATGTGAGCCAGGGTGCAGGGGAGCAGAGGAGCTGGGAGGCAGAACAACCACGGGCCCGGAGGGTGGAAGAGGGGATACGACGACGACCGGCGAGAGGCCCCGGGGTTTACCCCCGGGGAGGATTAGCCGCGTAGCCCAAATCTCCGGGTTCATCCCGGGGGAGGCGGGAGGCGGAATGCGGAATGAGAAGTAAGAAAGGAACGGATTCATTCTGCGGTACCCACACGAGTGGCAGCCAGCACCTTGGTGAGGGCGGAGACCACGGTGTCTATCTGTTCGCGTGTGATGACCAGGGGTGGGAGGAACCGCAGGACGGTCGTTCCGGCCAGGAGAACGAGGACTCCCTCCCGCAGCATAGCCTGGGCGATCGGCCCGGCCTTTTGTTTCAACTCAATCCCGATCATTAGGCCGAGGCCGCGGATCTCCCGAATGCGGGGATCGGCGATTGCCCGCAGGCGCTGCATGAAGTACGTGCCCTTTTCGGCAGCCTGCTTGGGCAGATCCTGATCAACCATGAAATCAATCGCGGCAACGGCCGCGGCGCAGGCCAGGGGGTTCCCGCCGAACGTCGAGGTGTGGGATTGCTTTTCGAGTTCGCCCACGCGGCGATCAATCCCGATGGCGCCCATGGGGATCCCGCCGGCAATCCCTTTCGCCATGGTGAGGATGTCGGGCAGGACGCCGAAATGCTCGCAGGCGAACATCCGCCCTGTCCGGCCGAAGCCGGTCTGGATCTCGTCAATGATGAAAAGCACCCCGCGGTCATCACAGGCCTTGCGGACGGCCTGGAAGAACTCGGCCGAAGCCGGGCGCACGCCACCCTCGCCCTGGACCGGTTCCAGGATCACGGCGGCCGTCTGGTCGTCAATGGCGTTCTCGAACTCCGCCACGTTGTTGTAAGCCACGTGGGCGAAGTCCGGGACGAGCGGCGTGAAGGGGTCCCGGTATTTCTTGTCCCATGTGGCACTGAGGGAACCGAGGGTCTTGCCGTGGTAGCCCCGCATGGCGGCCACCATGTGCTTGCGCCCGGTGGCCATCCGGGCGAACTTGATCGCGCCCTCGACCGCCTCCGTGCCGGAGTTGCAGAGGAAGAACCGGTCAATCCCCTCGGGGGTGATCCGGTTCAGTCGCTCGAGACATTGGGACCGGGCGTCATTGTAGAAGAGTTCGTTGCACGTGATCAGGCGGGCGGCCTGTTCCTGAATGGCCTTGACCACGGCGGGGTTGCAGTGACCGACGTTCGCCACGCCGACGCCGGCCACGCAGTCAATGTACTCGCGACCAGCGTCATCCCACACGCGCGCCCCCTGGCCGCGGACGATGGCGACGTCGCGTTTCTGGTAGACCCCGACGGAAAACTGGTCCTCGGTTGACTTAAGGTTCATGACGGCCACCGATTGTGCACACGGATGTGCGGAATACCGCGGTCATTGGATGACGGTCCCCTGTCCGGCGAGGGCCGAGGTCACGGGTTTCTCGATGTTGGCGCTCCCCAGGATGACGCGCGTAACACCGCCCCGCAAGGCGATGGCTGCGGCCATGAGCTTCCGCTTCATGCGACCGTGGGCGAGGGGCATGAAGTCGTCGATCGCCTTGGCCGGAATCCTCGCCACGAGGGAGCCCGGATCGTTGAGGTCGCGAAGGAGGCCCGGCACGTTGGAGAGTAGGACCAGCTCCTCCGCCTTGAGGGCGGCGGCGAGTTCGGCCGCCGCCGTGTCGCCATCTACGTTAACCGCCTCGCCCTCATAGCTCGCTGCAGGCGGGCAGAGCACGGGCAGATACCCGTGGTCGAGGAGGAGAGTCACCAGGCCGGTGTTCACTCGCTCCACCTTTCCCGTGTAATCGCCGCGCAGGACCTTCCGCTTGCTGCCCTCCAGGATGGTGATGGTGTCCTTGCGCTTCCCCTCGAAGATCCGCCCGTCCAGGCCGGAAAGGCCCACAGCGTTGACGCCGCGCCTCTGGAACGCCTCCACGACGGCCTTGTTGATCTTCCCGCAGTAGGCCATCTCGAAGATCTCGAGGGTCTCCCGGTCGGTATACCGGCTCTCGATGCCCGAGACGGAGGTCACGAAGCGCGGTGGCTTACCGAGCTTCTCCGCCAGGACGTTGGTCTCGCCCGAGGCGCCATGTACGAGGACGAGCCTCCGGCCGGCGCGGAGGATCTCGGAAAGGTCCGCGACCGTCGGGTCAAGCTGTGTCCCCGTTCCCCCACCGATCTTGACGACGAGCATACGAACCACCCCATACGGTGACACGTTGGCAGGTTGAAACGTTGTAACGTTCAAACGTGCAAACGTGACAACTGATCCTCAGACCGGGTGCAAGCCGGGAAACTCCAGGCCGGCCGTCTCGGGCAGGCCGCAAGCGAGGTTCATGGCTTGGACGCCGTTGCCGGCGGCGCCTTTGACAAGGTTATCCAGGGCAGCCATGACGACGAGGCGCGATCCCCGGGCCTCCTTCTCGAAGCCCACGTCGCAGAAATTCGTCCCGGCGAGGATCTTCGGCTCCGGGTATCGGTAGATGCCCTGCCGCTCCTTGACGATCCGCACGAAGGGCTCGTCGCCGTACTCGGACCGGTAGACCTTCCACAGGTCCTTTTCCTCGATCCCATCCTTTAGAAACACGTGGCAGGTGGCCAAGACGCCGCGCACGGCCTCGATGGCTGTGGCGCTGAAGTGAACCGAGGGCGGCTGGCCGAAGCTGAGTTCCTGGACGATTTCGGCAGTGTGCCGGTGGCCGGTCGGCTGGAACGAGCGGACCGATCCGCTGCGCTCGGGGTGGTGGGTGGACAGGTTCGGGGTATCGCCGGCGGCCGACGATCCGACCTTGACCTCGATGAAAACCTCGCGCCTGACAAGGATGTCATGCTTGAAGACCGGCAGCAGTCCCAGGATGGACGCTGTGGCCAGGCAGCCGGCGCCCGTGATGAATCTGGCTTGGCTGATGACCTTGCGGTGCAGTTCGGGAATCCCGTAGACGAACTGTGAGAGGTACTGGGGCGCCTCATGGGGATGACCGTACCAGAGCGGGTAGCTGTCGGGGTTCCGCAGGCGGAAGTCGGCGCTGAGGTCGATGATCGTCTTCGCCAGGTTCTCCAGTTGCCCGATCCGCCGCATGGCGCTGCCGTGCGGCAGGCAGAGAAACAGGACGTCACACGGTTTCAGGTCGTTGATGCTGGTGAATTTCAGCGGGGTTTGCTTGCGCAGGTTCGGGTGGATCGTGTATACGAAGTGCCCGGCATTGGATTCGGAAGTTGCCTGGACGACCTCGACATCCGGATGACGGAGCAGGATGCGAAGGGTCTCGCCCCCGGTGTAGCCGGAGGCTCCGACGATGCCGACTTTGATCATGGCAGAGTCCCGATGCTACCGCCGGCCCACCTCGAGGACGTAATCCACGACCTTGGCCGGGATGTTCACGCCGGTGGTGTCAATGCTGTTCCGGAACTCCATGGTGTAGTTGACCTCGTTCACCATGAGGCCGTTCGGCGTCTCGAAGATGTCAATGGCAACCACGCCACCGCCCACGGCCTTGGCGGCCCGGACAGAGATCTCGTTCAGATCCGGTGTCACGGGGCAGTTGGTGGCGATGCCGCCGCGAGCCGTGTTGGTGATCCAGTGCTGTGAGGTCCGGTAGATGGCGCAGATCGTCTCGTCACCCACGACGAAGGAACGGATGTCCCGGCCACGCTTCTCCACGTACTCCTGGATGTAATAGGTGGAGTGATGATACGACCCGAGTGTTTCCTTGTGCTCGAGGAGCGCCTCGGCGGCATCGCGGTCATTCACCTTGGAGAGCAGCCGGCCCCAGGAGCCCACGGCGGGCTTGAGGACGACCGGATAGCCGAGGTTTTCGATCGCCTGAAGCGCCGACTCCGGCGTGTAGGCCACGTACACCTTGGGCGTGGGGATGCCGTCGCGGATCAAGGCTAGAGTCGTCAGCAGCTTGTCACCACACGTGCTGGCCACCTCGTACGTGTTGACGGTCTTGACGCCGCAGTCGTTGAGGTACTTCAGGGTGTGCAGGGCCCTGGAGTGGTTGATGGAGCGCTCGAGGATGACGTCGTAGTCCCACTGCCGGTGATGAAGGTCGAGGATCAGTTCCCGGTCATCAAGGCGGGTAAACTCCAGCCCCCGTCGGCGAAACTCGTCGAACAGCAGTTTCTCTTCCTTGCGAATCAGGGAGCACAGAATAGCGATCTTCATTCGCCCCAATCCTCCTCTTCCTTGGGAGCGGGGGCCAGTTCCGGTGGGTGTACGCTGATCACTTCGAGATCCATGCCGCAGTCGGGGCACTGGATGATCTCTCCGACCTCCGTGGTTGGACCCAGCGGGATCTCGGCCTCACATTCGGTGCAGAGCGCCATGGTCGTCACCTCCTCAGGGAATGCGATCGGTGGGGAGAATAGCACGCACCTTCGGTCGCTTCAAGAAAAAGGGGTGTGCGGGCTGGCAAGATGTCAGGGGATTCGGACCGCGCTGCCGTTGCCAGTGCCTGGACCCTGTGCTACCGTAAGGTCGAAGGAAGACCGAAGGCGGGAGGGAAGCGCACGAGGGATCGGAGCATGTTGAAAGCTGTGACGTTCGACCTGTGGCAGACGTTGATCCTGGACAAGCCGGAAGGTTTACGCTGGGCGCGGGAGGATCGGATCCGCGGCGTCCACGATGTCCTGCTCCGCGAAGGGATCTCGGTAGAAGTCGCGGCGGTGGGTCAGGCCTACGATGAGGTGGGCACCAGGCTCGAAGGGGTGTGGGCGACTCGTCGGGACGTGGGATCGCGAGGGCAGGTTCGACTGCTGCTGGAGTGTCTCCACCTGGATGGCGCCGTGCCCGCCGAAGGCGAGGTGATGAATGCCCTGGATGATGCGTATTGCCTGCCTATCCTCTCCGCGCTGCCCGTGCCGAATACCGGGGCGCTCGATGTGCTTCGTGCTCTCCACTCGCAGGGTTTCAAGCTCGGCCTCGTATGCAACACGGGCCGGACGCCCGGCAAGATGCTGCGCCTGGTCCTGGAGCGCCTGGGCCTGGCCTCCTATCTCAGCGTCCTCAGCTTTTCCGACGAGATCGGCCTGCGGAAGCCACATCCCGAAATCTTCCACCGGACCCTGACGGCCCTGGGCGTCAAGCCGGCTGAGGCCGCGCACGTCGGCGATACATTGACCACTGACGTGGCGGGGGCGCGCGCCGTCGGGATGCGGGCCATCCACCTGTGTCACGCAGCCAGCTCCAGCCAGCCCTCGGACGACGTCGAGAGGATTCCAACCCTGGAGGTCTTGACCGATCTGCTCTTTCCCCCCGAGAGTTGACGCAGCCTCTCCCTCCCCCTGAGATAGCCTACATAAGGGAGCCGGAAGCACGGGCCGGGAGTGGCAAACAGCCGACCGCTCGGCGGCACGGTGTTGTGTAACAGCGTTCTGGGGATTCTGTTTGACATCCATACAGACGTTTGGTATTGGTTATGGCGAGCCGAATGGTCGCGCGGCATCGGAGAATGCCCTTGATTGGTTCCCTGCTCTTCACGTAGGATTTCGCCGTGGATTCCGGAGTCACCCTCCAAAGCGTGAGCCAGGGAGCTGCCATCCATTCCGGTACTCCTTTGCAACTTATCTCCTCGAAGACAGGCGACATCCGAACCATTCAGGAGCTCCTCGGTCATAAAGACGTGAAGACAATGCAGAGGATTTTTAGGCCAGCGGTCGCGGCGAACAGCCTGGGAAAGGAGGGAAACCTCCCGACCGCGACCGGTGGGCTAAAGATCCGTTGGACGAAACCGCGGCTCAGGAGCGGCGCTATGCGGATTGAATGCGGGGGAGGAAGGGGAGCCTGGTGGGGAGGAGCGCGCGTGACGGCGCACCGTGGCCGTGTCGGTGGTGGTGGCGGGGGATTCGGGTGCCCCAGCGGTCCGGGACCCCGCGGGCGAAGCCTCCCAGTGCAGGCGCCGGGCGTCGTCGAGGGGTGCGGTGGGCAGACTCCGCCGGTCGGCTGGGAAGTGGCCAGCGCACTGCGGGGTCCACGGGGTGATGAGGAGGCGGGTCATCGGGGGCCTCCGCGGGGCGGCGCGCGCAAGGCAGCGGGGAGCGTTCCTATCCGCACCATCTGGCCCCGATGGCAGACGGGGCACTCGCGGAGCGAGATCCCGGTGAGCGCCTCGTAGACGTCCCGGTAATCACGGCGGGGGGTGGGCCGTGGGAAGACGGGCGTGCACACGCCCAGCAAGTGCCGGCAGCGAGCCAGCTTCCTCACGCGGACGCGGGTGCCGAGCCAGCCATAGTGGCGGATGCGGTGGAACCCGGCGGGGAGGACATGGAG
>CAZXXV010000194.1:0-7963 GCA_964644725.1 uncultured bacterium | reverse complement strand
CTTCGCCCACAGGCCTGCGTCAGCCGCCGTGATGGCCCACCGCCGATGTCAACCAGCGGTTATGGCCCATAGGCTGGCGCTAGCCAGCCGTTATAGCAATGATGAGAACGCCCTTCTGGTGACTCGGACCGCCGACCAGTACTGTGGCCCCACTGCGCAACCGAACCGCGGTGTTCACCACGGCTTGCCTGCCGGACGAGAGGACGCGGACCGTCAGGCTGTACTGGCCTCCCCGAATCGCGGTGGGAACGATCTCCAGTCGGCGGTCACCCGGGAGGGATGCTGTCCAGGCCTGGTTCAGGGCCGCCGATCCCTGCGGGGCATCCAGAAGCTGATACATGGAATAGCGAAACGTCTTCTGGAGATCCCCAGCCAAGCCCCCCAGACGACTGTCCACGCCGCCTGGCTCGTTTGCCGCGTAGATCACCTGGATCCGGAGGGAAACTGTTGCCTGGGCGTGCAGCTTGACGGAGGGCGTAGCGAGGATAACGCTGAGGATGCAGAAGAGCGGGATGCAAGAGTACGCAAGAGACCTGAGTTCCTGTGGATGTCCCACCCGGTCATCTCCTTAGGATGAGGAGGGTTTCTCGAACACCCAGATGACCTTCAGCTTACTGCCCGGCGCCTGGAATACCATGACAGGGGCGTCCTCGCCAGCCTCGATCGAGAGCACCTCCACACCATTCGGCCCCACCGTTGGGCCCCACAATTCCATCTGGCTCAGCGTCAGACCCAGGACGAGGATCACCGCGGCAGCCGCCGACGCCAGGCTCAGCCGCGGATGATCCCAGAACAGCTCGCGCAGGGCCGGGCGCGCCGGCCGGGCCAGTTCGGCCGTCCCATGCCTGATTCGGTTCTCCACACCAGGCCAGAAGGCTACCGCCTCATCCGGAGCCAGGACAGCCCGTGCCGACGCCCGGAGCGTGCGGGACACCTGCCGATACGCCTCGACCTCGCGCCGGCAGGCGGGGCAGCACAGTAGATCGGCCTCCAATCGGTCCCGGACCACCGTCGGCATCTCGCCCGCGGCGTAGGCTGCCAGCCGCCGGCCTCGACCCATAACCATGTGGAGCCGGTGCGTCATCGCCATCCCATCACCGGAGGTCGCTGAGGTGCGACTTCAGAACCTGCTGCAGCTTCCGCCGTGCGTAGAAGAGCCGGGACATCACGGTCCCGAGCGTGCATCCTACCGCTCGGGAGATTTCCTCGTAGCTCATGCCCTCGATCTCTCTCAAGACCAGGACCGCGCGCTGGGCCGGCGGGAGTTGGGCGATCCCGCGGGTGAGCAGGTCACGAACCTGCTTGTTCTCCAGTGCCGTCGCGGGATCCTCAGGCGTGAAAAGGTCGGCGTCTCGTTCCCCTGGTGCGGCCCGGGTGTCGTCGTAGGTCGCGATTCCGCCCCGCTGCTTCCGCCGGAGGCTGTCGATGGCCAGGTTGACCACGATGCGATGGAGCCAGGTGGTGAAACTCGCCTCGCCCTTGAACGCCGGGAGCGATGTATAGGCTCTGGCGAAGGCCTCCTGCGAGATATCGAGGGCGTCCTCGCGGTTGCGGACCATCTGATACGCGAGGTTGAAGGCGCGATCCTGGTGGCGCCGGACCAGGGTGCCGAAGGATTCCCGGTCCCCCCGTCTCGCCCGTTCCACCAGGTCCCGATCGTCTTCCGTCTCCTTCGGCGGCCCCTCAGGACCTCCCATTCCCCGTAACCTTGGACGTGCCAACGCGCCATATATTCAACACTTGCGCATGCTACCATCGGCCGCGGCGGGGGCGCAAGGGGATTCCCGCGCCCGGATGAATGACCCACGTCCAATGCCAATGACCAGTTCGGGCCGCCGCCAGGGATCTGACCTCCGATCCCTCATTCATTGGTCATTCGTCATTGGTCATTGATCATTGATCTTGACATGCCCCTGACCCCTGTGTCCGGACTAACCGCTATCATTGTCCAGCAGTTCGAGGCGGTACGAATAGCCCTGCTCGGTGAGGAACAGTTGCCGGTGGCGGGCGAAGTCCTCCTCGCGCG
Organism: uncultured bacterium; assembly: GCA_964644725.1. Classification (GTDB taxonomy): domain Bacteria; phylum Methylomirabilota; class Methylomirabilia; order Methylomirabilales; family 2-02-FULL-66-22; genus 2-02-FULL-66-22. The sequence continues at coordinate 5,937 of CAZXXV010000194.1, read as the reverse complement.
TCTCCCGCGAGACGAGAGTGAAGAAACGCGCCTGCCGGCCGTCCGCCTTGGGGCGGAGGATGCGTCCCAGGCGCTGCGCCTCCTCCTGGCGCGACCCAAATGTGCCCGAGACCTGGATGAGGACATCGGCATCGGGAAGATCCAGGGCGAAGTTTCCCACCCGCGACAGCACCAGATGCCGGATCTCCCCCTGGCGAAATTTCTGGTAGAGGGCCTCCCGGATTGCCTGCGGGGTCTTCCCCGTCACGAGCGGGTATCCCAGATCCGCGGCCAGTCGTTCGAGCTGCTCCAGATACTCGCCGATGATCAGGACGCGACCCTCCGGCACCTTCGCAAGGAGGTCACAGACGACCCCCACCTTGGCCGGATTCTCGGCGGCGATGCGGAATCGGGCACGGCCATCGGCCAGAGCGTAGTTCATCCGGAGGGGCTCTGGAAGAGGCAGGCGGACCTCGGTGCAGACGGCCGTGGCGATCCAGCCCTCCCCCTCCAGGTCCCGCCAGGGTGCGTCGTAGCGCTTGGGACCGATGAGGGCGAAGACGTCCCCCTCGCGGCCGTCCTCGCGCACGAGCGTTGCGGTCATCCCCAGCCGGCGCCGCGCCTGGAGATCCGCGGTGATCCGGAAGACCGGTGCCGGCAGCAGGTGGACCTCGTCGTAGATGATGAGCCCCCAGCGCCGGGCCTGGAAGAGGGTGAAGTGGGGGAAGTCGGCCTCCCGGCTCGGCCGGTGCGTGAGGATCTGGTAGGTCGAGAGGGTCACCGGCCCCACGTCTTTTCGCTCTGCCGTGTACTCGGCGATGGCGTCCGCGGGGAGATCGGTCTTGTCCAGGATCTCACGCCGCCACTGCGTGACGGCGGTGCGGCTCGTGGTCAGCACGAGCGTCGTCTCCCCCACCGCCGCCATGGCCGCCATTCCCACGATGGTCTTTCCCGCACCGCACGGCAGCACCACCACGCCGCTGCCGCCCCGCTCGGAGCCGGCCTGGTAGAAGGCCTCGACCGCCTCGCGCTGATAGGCCCGCAGAACGAACGGGTCTTGGGAAGCCGAGACGGCCCTCAGCCGGATGGCCAGGGTCTCGCCCGACACGTACCCGGCCAGGTCTTCGGCCGGATAGCCGGCGGCCACGAGCGCCTGCTTGAGGAGCCCGCGATGGCCGGCCTCGACGTGAAATCGAGTAGGCGCGACTCGTTCCCGAAGGAGGCAGGAGACCGCCTTATCCCGGCTGAGGAGTTCCGCCAGCGGAACGTCCGCCACGCGCACGAGGAGGTGGTCCGTTTGCCTTTCCTGAGTTCCGCTACCACCAGCCGCGGCAGGCGGGCGCTCGATGACCACGCGCCCGTAGCGGCCGGCAAGCTCTTCGATCTCTCTCGCGACCACCTCCGGCACGGGGTATTTGGCGAGCTCCCGCAGCGCCTTCACCATCGCTTCCGCCTGGAGCCCGGCGCTGCGCGCATTCCATATCGAGAGGGGCGTCAGTCGGTAGGTGTGGATGTGCTCCGGGCTCTTGATCAGTTCGGCGAAGGGCGCGAGCACGGCGCGGGCCTGGGCGGCCAAGGGTGAATGCGTCTCGAGGAGGACGGTGCGATCGCTCTGGACGATGAGGGGCTTTTCGGACATCGCGGCCTCAATCTACTCGTCTTCTCCCGTTGGCGTCGGCCCACCCGCCGTGTCTGCCGCGGCGGTGCGGATCGGGGGGACGCTGTAGCCGAGGTCGCGCAGGGCCCGGCGGAAGGCCGCCTCGGACCCTGCGGGCACCACGATGTGCCGTTCCCCGGCCAGCCGGCAGAGGCGGGCCAATCGCCGATCACTTGTGACGAGGCGGGCGAGCGCCGCATCCGCCGCTTCGATCAAGCGCGCCGGGCCGAGGTCGGCAAGTTTCCCGGTGCGGTCGCGAAGGTCTGTGAAGAGGGCCGCCACCGTCTCGGGGAGCGGGGTGTCACAGCGCGCCGCGAGGAACGCCTCCATCTCTTGAGGCTGGAGGCCGGCCTCGGCCGCCGCCAGCGCCATCTTCCGGTCGAGACGCCAGACCGCATCCGAGACCCTCTGCGCGACGCGTTCCAGGAACAGCACGTCCCCCGGGGGCAGACCCCCAGGAAGGATGGACACGACCTCCAGGTTGGGCAGCACCTTCAGTACCGCCCGCACGTCCGGTGATCCGGGAACGTACTCCGTGGCGATTCCCAGACACCAGGCCCCCAGCCCGTTCACGCGGATGAACCGGAGTCCGTCGTACCGGCTGAAGAACTCGCGGTCGTCCACACCCCACAGGTCGGCGTAGTCTTGCCGCGCCCCCTCGGGCGGGATATAGGCCACATCCAGGAGCCCCATCGTGCCGGCGTATTCCCACAGAAACGCCATCGCGTATCGGCCCTGGACAATCTCCCACTTGCCAAAGCCCGCGTACCCGAGACTCCCGTACTGCGCCGAGTCACCCACATGCAGCTTCCAAAGATTCCTCGTGACGCCGAAGTCGTTGCCGCTTGCCCGCACGTACCGGAAGAACTCGTCCAGGGCGATCCACCGCCCCGGGGGGCAGTCCGCCAGGGCGTCGGCGATGGCCTGGCGCCGGTCGGCCACGGCGGTCATCCCCCGCAGTCCCCCGCCCCTCTGTCCCTTGATGACCTCGATCCGGCTGAACTCATCCAGCAGGGTGCTCTCGAGCCAGCGGTCCCAGGCGGAGCGGATGACCTCGTGCGGAGGCGAGGCAAGGGCCTTCACCCCGGCGCGGGTCAGCCGAAGGCGGTCCCCCGTGGCCGAGGCCAATCCCGCGGCCTGCAGAATCAGGGGCCAGGCGTAGGGACGCATGGTGTCCGAGGCCGCCTCGACCTTCGCCACCGGATAGAAGTCGCCGCTATGGAGGGACCCCAGGACCGTTTTGGCCCCGACCGCCGTCACCCGGCCGGTCTTGCCACTGACCCCAACCTTTCCCGCCTCCACGAGCCGGAGGATGGCCAGGATGTCGTGCAGTGCTGGCGCGGCCGTTTCTTGCCGTACGATGGGGACCTCTTCCGTCCGCGTCTTGCTCGTCCGGGTCTGGTAGTCAAACTCCGACCAGGCCAGTTCCACGGCAACCGGGAGGTCCTCCATCGTAGCAATCTCGACCGGGCGCGGCTCGGGAACGAAGGCCCGCAGCCTGGCCTGGAGGTCCCGGGGGATCCACACCCCATCGTGGATGAATAAAGCCAGCAGGCTTAGGCGGGTCTTCCCCCCGGCGCCACTGGAGTCGGGGACGAGGAGGCCGGGTGCCTTTCCGTATTTCGCGATGAACTGCTCACGGTCCAGGCAGCCCTCCGGGCTGTGCAGCGCCTCCGAGACGGCGTCCCGGTCCAGGGGGCTCAGGCGATCCCACAACTTCCGCAGGCCATCGCCGGCCATGGCCTCGCGGATCGCCGTCACCAACTCGGTGTGGCGCGTCGGCGGCTTGTGCATCACGAGCCCGGCTAGCTCCTTGAGCTCCTGGACTCGGTAGCTATTCAGCGCCTCTTCCAAGGTTGCGAAGCCCAGGGCCAGATCTCTGTATCGCATCGTCCTGTGTCTCCCGTGCCCTTTTCCTCGCTGTCCTTCCTACAGTCCGCACCAGGGGTGCGTCTGCCGATTTGTGCCCCGCCGGCTTCCAGTTGTGCGGACGGGCGGGTCACTCAGGATCGGCGGGTTCGAGCCCCTCCGCGGCCTCGGCCGCCCGCGCGATCGCCTCGGCGCGCTCCGAGCTGGGCTCTCCAGTGCGGATCTCAAGCAGGGTGTAGACCACTCGAATGCTCCCGTGGCAGGTACCGCACTCCCCCTCCAGCATCAGGCCCACGATGCTCTTGCTGTCCATGAGGCCGCCGTAGCCAGGCAGCAGGTAGTCGCGGGGATCATCACCCGAGCAGCACCTCGGGCGTCATGGCGTGAATCGCCTCCAGGCTCATCGGCCCGGTGAGCTTGCCGCCCTGCTGCGCAGCCTCGATGTAGTTCAGGCCGTTCCCCGAGACGAGGCAGACGACCCGCAGGTCGCCATCGAGACGCCCCTCCTGCCTCAGACGCATCGCCCCGGCGAGGGAGATTGCCCCCGCCGGCCCGAGAGTTCCTGAGACCAGACAACAGAAGCGGGCGGGACCCGCGAAATCGGGGCACCGCCCGCGATGCAGGCCAACGCATTCAAATCTGACGTCGGCCCAACGAGCCGGAGCGGTCAGGCGGTGACGGTCTTCCGCCCATAATAGACCTCGCGGTCGAGTTCCCCCTCTGAGGCGGCCACCGCCACGGCGCCGGAGAGGTCGTCCAGCACGTTGAGCGTGGTCCGGAACATGTCGGGGATGGCATCCACCCCGGCGATGATGGCGATGCCCTCGACCGGCCAGCCCATCCCGGCCACGATGACCGCGAGGAGGACCAGGCCGCCGCTGGGAATGCCGGCCGAGCCGAAGCCGATCAGCAGGATGAGCATGAGCAGCTTGATCTGGTCCGTCAGGCTGAAGCTCACCCCGAAGAACTGGGCGATGAGGATGGCCGCGATCGCCTGGTAGATGCACATCCCGTCCTGATTCATGACGGCACCCAGGGGCAGGGCGAAGCCGCTGATTTTCTTGCTCACCCCCAGCTTCGTCTCGGCGGTCTCCATGGCCACGGGAAGGCTGACGTTCGACGAGCGGGTGGTGAAGGCCACCAGCATGACCTCGGTGCACTGACGGTAGAACTGGATCGGGTCCACCTTCGCGAAGACCCACACGACGAGCGACACCACCACCGCCGTCTGGATGATGATGGTGACGATCACCGTGACGATGTACTTCGCCAGCGGCAGCAGGATCCCGAGCCCCATGGTGCCGGTCACCCAGGCCATGAGGGCGAACACGCCGATGGGGGCATAGTACATGGAGATGCGCACAATATTAATCATCGCATCCCGCAACGTCTCGAAGAAGTCAATGACGGCTGTCGCCCGCTTACCCAGAAGGGAGAGCGCGACCCCGAGGAAGATCGAGAATACCACCACGCCAAGCATGTCGAACCTGGCCATGGCATCAATGGGGTTCCGCGGGATGACCTGCAGGAGGGCCTCGGCGATGTTCACCTGGGGCATTGTCGTCGGCTTCTTGAGTTCGGGAGGTGCCGTGACCCCCAGACCCGGCTGGACAAGGTTGGCCGCCAGGAGGCCGAGGATGATGGCGATGATCGTCGTGACCACGTAGAACGCGATCACCTTGCCCCCAACGCGGCCGAGATCCCGCAGTTCCATCCGGGCCAGAGCGACGGTGACGGACAGGAACACCATGGGGACCACCGCCATCAGCACCAGGCGGAGGAAGATGTCGCCCAGGAACTTGAGGTTCGTGATGGGCTTGCCGAAGATGAGGCCGGCAAACAGCCCGAGGATCGTGGCGATCAAGATCCATGTGGGCAGGGATAACTTTCGCATGGTCCGACCCTCCTCTTGCCCCCTTCGGGGCTGATTCCGCCTCGCCTCCAGAACATGTCTCAGACCTGTGTGGATCCCACCTCCTTTTCGGAAGCTTTTCCCTTCCTGTCGGGCCTCGGCCTCCGGGAAACGGACACACCTGACGTCCCACCCGGAGAGTCCTGGCCCCGCGCAGCCTCCGGGCCCTTGGCGGGCGCCGGAGGTCCCGCATTACGCGTGGTACTGCCTGACCAGTTTCACGAGGGTGTCGATCTCGTCCTCGGTGTTGTAGATGCCGAGGGAAACGCGCAGCGAATCGCGACGGCAGGTCGTAATGACCTTTCGCCCGAGGAGCCACTTGTGCAACCCGGCGGGATCGGCCACCTTGAAGCACACGATGGAAGAGCGGCGCGTCTCCTCCCGGGGGCTCACCACCTGGAACCCGGCCTCCTCGAGCCGGGACGTCAGGTAGCCGCTCAGCTCCAGGATCCGCGTTTCGATGATGCGCATGCCGATGCCCAGCAGATACTTCAGGCTCTCGTTCAGGACGGTGATCCCC
>CAZXXV010000193.1:0-7971 GCA_964644725.1 uncultured bacterium | reverse complement strand
GGCGCGCATCCGAGGTGCCGGAGCATGGTCCCGCAGCGGACCAGGGCATGCTCCGCATTGGGGCCGCGGGAGAGCAACTCTGGATTGGCCACCATGAACCGGTACAGGGTGTCGCGCCCCGGCGTCCGGAAGATGATCCGGCTCCCGCCGAGATAGATCAAGGGAATGACATCCGGATCGTTGATGTAGGGCACCAGGGCCAGCTCGCACCGCTCGGCTCGGAGCGCCGCGACCGTTTCGCGCCAGCGCTTGTATTTGCCGTGGTAGGGGATCACCGCATCCAAGCATGGATCGGTTCGGTACAAATCGACAAAACTCTTGTGGAAGAGCCCCACGATCCTCGCCCCCCGGAAGCGGTCTCGGAGTGCAGTGAGGGCTGGCGTGAAGCAGACCGAATCCCCCAGGGCCGTCGTCACCGCCACCAGGATGCCGCCGATCCCGTCCAGGTCGACCGTCGCCAGATCCCGAACAGTCCGAATCCGTCCCAGGCGGTCCAGCGCCCAGAACGTTCGATACACCAAGGTGTCCACGCCTGGGATCTTCATCGCCCTTGTGGCTACGCCTCCCGCGGGAGCATGGCTCTCTCCGCCAAGCGAGACCCCTCCGGGCAAAGGCTGTCAGGCCTGCGCCCGACGATATTGATCGCACCCCGGTAGGCGGGGCTCGTGAGGGCGATCTTTTCCAGGCCTGCTTCGGCAAGAACCTGGCGAAGTTCCTCCGCGGTGTGAAACGTCCGGTAAGGACAGCAGTGCCAGTCGTAGGTGTCGGCCACGTTCCGCCAGAAGGTTCGATGCTTCCCGAAGGACACGATCTGCACGAAGTGGTTCACCGCCTGGACGAGATTCTTCAGCAGCGGCACATACCTGGCCGCGACCAGGAGGACGCAGATCCGGTAGAGGAGCCACTTGGGCATCCGGTTGGTGATCTGCAGGAGCCTGGCCATCCGCCGATCCTTCACCTCACCTCGGGTCTCGTACAGTTGAATGAAGAGCCCTCCCCCGGGCTTCAACAAGGTGACCAGTTCACGGATCGCCCGATGGGTGTCTCCGGTATGATGCAGGACCCCGATGGAGATGATCGAATCGAAGGCCTCCTCTGGGAAAGGCAACGCAAAGATGTTTGCCTTGAGGACGCTCACCCGGCCTGCATCCTGCGTGAGGCGACGCGCCGCATAGACCCCATCATGCAGGTCGAAGCCCACCACGTGGCATGCCCCCGATTTGGCCGCAGCATAGCTCCAGCGCCCCATCCCGCAGCCCGCATCCAGCACCCGCTTCCCTTGGAACATCTCGAGCGGAATCCGGAAAGTGTCGAATTCACGCCACAGGTCAGCCTCCGAAGCGTACAGGCGACGCAGCGCCCCGTGCGTCGTCCATTCCAGACCGAAGGCTTCGGCGGTGGCGCGTGCTGGAGGGTGCAGCTCAGAAGCTCCCGTCACGGCTTCCCTCCCCATCCGCCCAGCCGTCCGCCTCTTGCGAGCTCCGCCTCCTGCTCCTGCCAACGCCCATGCCCTCCGCATCTCCGATGCGCTCCGGACCACGGGCCTCGCCACGCCCGGGCAGCAGGAAGACAGAGATGGGTGATCTCTTCAGCCTCTGAGCCACATGGGAAATCAGGCCGAGTCATAACTGCGGCCATCCCTCTCCCCAGCGATCCAAATCCACATGACCACGCGCAACAGCAGCGAGACACCAGAGGCTATCCTCAAAGCCGGCGACACTGCCGATCGATCTCAGCAGCAGGACCCTGGAGATGAGATACTGAATGATCAGGAGACCGACCAGAGACCGATGGAAGTTGAGATCTCTGAGATAGTCCCTGACTAAGCCCTTCAGGAGAGAGCTGACGTCGTTGTTCTCGGCAAAGGCCAGGATAAACGCCTCGCGGTACCCGAGCTTCTTCCACGTCATGGTGAAGAAGAGAAACAGATTGATGACGTCAAAGAGGGGCAGACCTGGATACTGGGAGAATTCCCAGTCGATCACGCGGATCGCCTCTCCATCAAAGCGGATGTTGTTCAAGCACAAATCGTTATGGTTGAACACCAAGGGAACCCCCAGCCCGGCAAGTCCCCCTACCTCCCGCATGAAGCGGCTCAAGAAGGGCGCCAGGGGTTGAAGCTCATTGATGTCGCGGAGCGCGGATTCCACCGGATACAGAAAATACCTGTCAATCCTCTCGCCGGCCAAGAAGCCCGCATCCCGTATCGTGCGGACGTGGAACGCCTTGAGCCACGCAAATGAGCGGAGGAGAGATCTCGGGTTCCTCCTCTGAGAATGCCTGGCGAACGGAACGCCAGGCAGGTACGTTTCAATCAGCGTTGGGCGTCCCAAGAGCTCCCCGAAGAAGAGTGGGTTCGGGATAGAGTTCGTCATCTCCGCCAGCCCCGCAAAGCGATGCAGGGTCTTCAATTGCAGGTATTCGTTTTCCAGCAAGGGCAGATCAAGATCATCCCTTTGAATCTTCACCACAAGGGGCTGTGCCTCGCCGCTGTCAGGGACGCAATACACAACGATCTTGCTGTGCCTGTGGCGCCCTCCGGACAGGACGCAATGGAATTTTCCTGGGGTCCTCCCACGACAGCCAAACTCCTTCCATTTCGACATCAGAAGCCGCGCAAGTTCGTGAATCAATTACACGCCTCTGGTAGCGAGAACAAGGTACTCCGGCACCGTATACTGCAGCAGGTCGAGCCTCGCCAGGGCCTTTAGCCACGCCCTCTTCTTCCGCTCCCTGAACGCATTTCCCTCGATCAGGATGTCAATACAGGATGCCATCGCCCTTCCAGACGTAAGGGACGCCAGGGCGGTGACCCGACAGTACGCAGGATACGGCCAATAGAATTCGGTGCTTGAGAAACCGCATCCCTCCAATAGTACCCTCAGCCGCCGAGGGGTGATGCGACTGCGGTGTCGAGCCACAACCAGACACAGCCCCCCTTCCGGTTTCAGGACCCTCCTCGCTTCGGAAAGGAGCCCCGCCTGGATTTCCACTTGCCGATCCTCATCCCTACGACACGTTCCATCCGCCACCTGGTCCAGGATGATGAGATCCAGGCACCGATCCCGGAAGGGCAGATATCCCGTCGCGTCCCCGCAGAGCGGCGAAACGACCGAGGCACCGGCCGGAACCCTCTCCGGATCTCGAGCCTGAACGCTCCCGGAATCGGGTCCCATGGCGATGACCATGCGACAGGTCCCCACTAGCGCTCTCGCCAGCGGACTCACACGGGACCCGAGATTCACAACCAGGAAATGGCGATTCAGGGGCACCAGGATCCGCAAGAATTCCCAGTCCATCCCCCTTACCTCGCCGAAAGGCCGTACGAGATGGCCGCGGCTGACCCCGCTGAATCAGACCAGCGCCCATACCATCCTCTCCGGTTCCAACGACCGGTGGAAACCCTCAGATCCCGTCGGTTCATTTCTCGTTCGCAGAGAGGATGATCAAGCGCTTGCTCCGCTCACGCAATGTTGGCGCCAAGAATAAGGCCAGCCTTTCCATCTGCCTCGGGAGACCCCCGCCGAAGTAGAGGTTCTCTCCTCCCGTGACCTTCGTCGGTTCGAACCCAAATTTCTTCAAGAGCGCCTTGATCTCAGCGGCGGCATACCAATGCCACTGGGCATCCATCGGCAGATCCTTGGGGCGGCTTCGCATGTGGCGGTCGTAGTGAAACCAATCCCTGTTCGGGACGGCCACGAGAAGCCTTCCTCTCGGCCTCAGGACTCGCTTCACCTCGAGAAGGGCCTGTCCCGCTTCAGGAACGTGCTCCAAGACCTCCACCATGAACACGTGATCGAAGCTGTCATCGGCAAAGGGGAGGTACTCTGCATCGGCCTGAGCCATGAGGGCCAACGGGTTCATGGATCGTGTCCGTGAACACATGACAGAGGAAAGGTCGCACCCGTAGGCCTTGACCCCGGGAAATCTTCGGATGGTCCTCTCCAGGAGAGTACCATGGCCGCACCCGATGTCCAAAACCTTCCCCCGTATTGTCCCCGCGATCTTGAGGCACAGGTCATGGAACTTCGGAGGCATCCCAAGGAAAGGTGGCTGCCCGAGTTGGTCATAGCCTCTGATGATGTTTTTTTTGTTCACCAAGTGCCCACCCTCTCGCCGGCAATCCCAAGGAACCGATCACCGCTTGCTCGCCCCGAACGCCTCGCCCTCGCCCCAGCGGTTGGCCTCTGACACGTCGAGCCACTCTGGTCGCCATGGGTGTTCCACTTGAGCCTGACCGCCTCCGCGATCCGCTGGGCGGAAGCGCGGGTTTCGTGATCCGGCTTCACAGGCTGCTCACCCATTCGCGTTGGGAGCAGGGCCCCCTATCCCGTCAGTCCGCTCCTGCCAGAACTCCCGGAAGGCCAAGAATGCGTCCCCCGGGGAGAGGCGCACGAGACCGAGCCGGGGCGGATCCTCCCCCTGCCAGAGCGTGGGATCAAGCAGGACCACCCGGTGCAGCCGGCCGTACCCATGGGGACCCACCCGGTGGGCGTTCGCCGGATGGAGGAGGGCGAGCGTCGGCACCCGCACGGCGAAGCCCAGGTGCATGATGCCCGTGTCGGTGGTGACCAGCATCCGACATCGCGCGAGAAGCGCGGCGGTTTCAGCGAGGGTCAGCCTCCCCGCAAAGACGGTGGCATCCGACCCCAACCCCATTCCCACCGCCCGCGCCGCGGCCACGTCCTCCCGGCCTCCAGTGATGAGGAGGTGCACCAGGTACTCTCGCACGATCTGCCGGCCCAGGGAGACGAAGTGCTCGACCGGCCAGTCGCGGAAGCCGAGACGCGGGCTCACGTGGACCTGCATGGCAACGAGCGCCCTGCCCTCCAACCCGTGCTGGCTCAAGATTGCGCCCACCCGCTCCCGGGCTCCCTCCGGCACCACGTAATCCATGCGGGGATCCGCCGTGTCCGCTCCGAGCGCCCGAACGATCTCGAGCGTCTGCTCGACGCCCGGGCGCTCCATCCAATCGGGCACGTCCACCGGAAAATTCACCAAGAACGGGAACCGGGTCATCCGGGGCCGGCTGACAATCACTTGGGCCCCGGACAGATACGCCAGCGGCCAGATGTCCGGATCGTTGGCGCGCAGGATGACCGCGGTATCCGGCCGTTCCCCCCGGATCGCGAGCAGGGTGCTCAGGAACGACAGCGGCCCCTTGACGTGCGGGATGAGGCGGTCGATGTTCGGGTTCCCCTCCAAGACCGCGCGCCTTCCCCGGTGGACCACCACCGTGATGCGGCAAGTCGGGAAACTCTCCCGCAGGGCCCGGATGGCCGGCGTGTCCGACAGCGTGTCGCCAATCCCCGCCGTGCTGAAGACCACCACCGACCTGGGGGCTGGCGGCTTGCCCTCGATCGCCGGAAGCGGCCGGACGCGCAGGGCGGCCCGGCATCCGGCGCGTAGCGTCGCCAGGACGACTTGCCGCCACGCCCGATCGACCGATCGGCTCGCCTCACACCACATGGCCCCCGTCCATCCAGGTCCGGAACCAGACCTCGAACACCAGGAGGGCCCACAGGCGCATGGCATGATTTTCCCGGCCTGCTTGGTGCGCCTCCCAGAGCCTCCGGACCGCTTCGGGACGGAAGAACTCCGACAGTCCGCGGGGCTCCAGGAGCAACAGCTCCTCCGCATAGGCCCGGAGAGGCCCGCGCAGCCAGGATCCGACGGGCGCGCTGAATCCTCGCTTCGGCCCGTGGAGGATCTCTGGCGGCAGCAGATCTCCGAGGCTATCCCGCAGGATCGCCTTGCTGATCCCGCCCGCGATCTTGCACCCGCCCGGGACCGTGGCGGCGTACTCCAGGAGGACGTGGTCCAGGAACGGCGAACGGACCTCCAGTGAGTTCGCCATGCTGGCGATGTCCATCTTCACGAGGAGCGTCTCGGGAAGGTAGAGGCCGTAATCCAGGGCGAGCGCCGCATCCAGATCATCCAGGTCATCTGGCAGGCCGTGCCACCGCCCCAGGATCTCTTCCTCCCAGGCCGTGTCCGCGCTGCGCTTGACCTCTTGGCGATACAGCGAGGCCAGCCGATACCCGGCGAAGAACTCGGGGAAGAGGACAGACTTCGCCGGCGGAGCTATGGTCTCCAGCCACCGGCGGAGCAGCCTCGCGGACACCGCCCCACTCTGCACTGAGAGTGCCCGGCGCAGGGCCGGCTCGGCCCAGTGCCGCCGATTTGCCGGGAGCCACCCCAGAAGCCCCTGTATTCTGGAGGGGAGATAGCGCGGATAGCCGGCGAACGCCTCGTCCCCGCCATCGCCGGAGAGGGCCACCTTGAGCGCCTGCCCGGCCATCTTCGTCACGCAGTAGGTCGGAACCGCCGATTTATCGGCAAAGGGTTCGCCGTAGTGCCGGGCCAGGATCGGCAGGACCTCGGCCACGTCGAGCTTCACCACGGCCTCATGGTGCTCGGCGCCGATCGTCTTCGCCATCTGCCGCGCCTGGGGAAGCTCGCTGAAGCCCTCCTCCTCGAAGCCGACGGAGAACGTCTGCACGGGCTGGTCGAGATGCCGCGCCATCAGGGCCGCCACCGCCGTGGAATCGATGCCCCCGGAGAGGAGGATGCCCAGGGGAACGTCGCTCTCCAGGCGCAGGCGAACGCATTCCTCCAGGAGGTCCCGGACGCGCTGGCGGATCTCCGGGACGGGCATCTGCGTCTTGGGGGTGAAGCGGAGCGACCAGTACCGCTTCACCCGTGCCGAACCCTTCTCCCACACCAGGACGTGGCCCGGCGGCACCTTCCGCACCGCCTTGTAGATGGTCATGGGCGAGGGGATCGCCTGGCAGCGGAGGTAGGCGTCCAGGGCCGTGAGGTCAATCTCCCGCCCCACGCCCGGATCCATGAGGAGCGCACCGAGTTCCGAGGCGAAGACGAGGCCCTCCGGCAGCGCGGCATACACCAGCGGCTTCTTCCCCAGCCGGTCCCGCGCCAGGATCAGCCGCTCGCGGGCCGAGTCCCACAGGGCGATGGCGAACATGCCCCGCAGCCGCGAGAGGAAGCCGGTCCCCAGGTCTTCGTACAGGTGGGGGAGCACCTCGGTGTCGGATCGCGTGGTCAGCGTGTGGCCCGCCGCCAGGAGCTCCCGCCGGAGCTCGTGGAAGTTGTAGATCTCGCCGTTGAAGACGACCCAGACCGACTTGTCCTCGTTGGTCATGGGCTGGCGCCCGCCCTGGACGTCGATGATCGCGAGGCGCCGGATCCCCAGACCCACCCCAGGCTCGACGCAAAACTGCTCGTCGTCGGGCCCGCGGTGGGCCAGCGCGCCTGTCATGCGGCGCATGAGCGAGGCCTCCACGGGCCGCGTGCGGTCGGTATGAACCTTCCCGGCGATTCCGCACACGGCTCAGCCCCGCCCTCGCGCCGTCGCCAGCTCACGGTACAGCGCCTCGTACCGGCTCACCATCTCGTCCCAGGAGAACGCCTCGGCCCGCTGGCGAGCCGCCCGTCCCATCACGGCCGTCCGCTCGCGATCCTCGAGGAGGCGCAGGATGGCCTTCGCCATCCCGTCGGGATCCTCGGGCTCGACCAGGAAGCCGCTCACTTCATCTTCCACCATCTCGACGTTGCCACCGATGCGCGTGGCGACGATCGGCCGTCCCGCCGCCATGGCCTCCAGGTTGGCGTTGGCGAAGGGCTCTCGCCGCGACGAGGACACGAAGGCCCGCGCGCACGCGAAGAGCGCCGGCTTGGCCTCGCCGGTGACGACCCCGGGGAAGGCGACGGCGTCCGCGATCCCAAGCGCGGAGGCCAGCGCCACCAGTCGCGGCCCCTCGGGGCCGTCGCCCGCAATGGTGAGGCGCGCCTCGGGCACGCGCTGCCGGACCAGGCGAAAGGCCTGGAGCAGGACGTCGAAGCCCTTCTTCGGGGCGAGACTCCCCATGGCGAGGAGCGACGGCTCGTGCGGCAAGGGATCCGGCTCCGCGCCGGGGAGGCGCACGCCGTTGTGAATGATCCGGAGCCGCC
>CAZXXV010000192.1:0-8031 GCA_964644725.1 uncultured bacterium | reverse complement strand
GATCAGATTGCTGCTGAGACGATACGGACCGATCTGCATGTCGAGTAATTGGGTACGTTGTTGCCTACGTGAACTTACCTGGACGCCTCCGCCTTCCGTAGGATCTTCGAGATCGCCGTTGTCGAGACACCGAGGTGGCGCACGGCCTGGGCCAGCGAGAGGCCTATCGCAGTCCCGAGGTGGCGAGCCAGCTCGGCGCGAACCGCCGGGAATGGCTCGCGGCGGCTGCCGGCCTGGAGTTCGGCGAGCGTGACTCCGGCGCGTGCGCAGGCCCCCTTGATCGCTGCATCTATGGCTTGAGGCGGTGTCCCGCGCCACAGGAGGGCCGCTTGCTGCGCCTCGGCGTCGCGCAACAGACGCTCCTCGAAGCTCCCGCCCCCAGGATGCTGGGATCCGCTGCCACCGGTTCCTTTCGGGAGGCTGCGGTTAGTGGCTTGTCACCGTCGAAGGCCTTCCCCCCTGATGCGTTTTTCTCGGCCGATTGCGATCTGCTGTTGGAAAAACGCTTCGGTGAACTGCAGCCCGATCGCCTTCGTGAGACCGCTCTGCCTGAGCACCTCCTCTAGCGAGACTCCTCTCTCTGAGAAACCCATTAGCACAAGCGAATAAATCGCCAGCTTGTCCGCGGTGCAGAAGATAATTCCCTCCTCCGACGCTTGGAGAATGGCCAGGGCCTCCAACTCCCCTGCCCCGAGCGCGCTTGAATGTGCAGGGCTAAAGAAATCGATTGCCGACTCGATTTGCTGGGCACTCGCCGCGACTTCCGTGATCTTCCCATCGGCAATGAGGGAGGGGAGATGGATCTGAACCATGCCAGCGCGACTATCGTAGAATCTCGCCTCATCGCGGGCTACGGCGGAGGGGACGGCTATGGAGACTCTCTGGATTAAGGGATTCCACAGGTCCCGACGATGGGCCTCGAATACGACATTCGCGTCAAGCAGCAGCAGACACTGTGGTGTCGTAATCGGCGGTCTCGTCAAGGCCGTATTCCATCAACGTGCTCTGAAGATCAGGAAGGCTGACCCCGAGGAGTTCTGCAAGTCGGGTTTTCGACAGCTTGGCCTTCTGGTAGGCGACGAACGCAAGACGAACAAACCGCTCTGGCACCGGGGGCGGAACCCACCACTTCCCTGGCATGGATGAGCGATCCAGATTCCGCAATCGCTCATCCGCGAGGAGGCTCTCGACGATCCCTTGCTCCATGCGGCGCAGGGTGACCAGACGCCAGAGGAGCGCCTCAGACGAGACGTCGAACTCTCTGGCAAGGTTGATCAGATCCACATAGCTGATCTTTCGGTCGTGGAGTCGTCGCTCGAACTCAGGGATCATGAGGTCTGACGGCAAGAGCAGGCTCGAGGCAAACGCATTGGCAAGCCGGTCCATTGAGTCGGTGAGCGTGTGGATGGTCCCGGGTTCATTGGAGGAGAACGATTTCCACGTAATGAGATGAAAGAGTTCGTGGCCGAAATTAAAGTTTCGCCGCCATGGAGCCTCTTCTCTGTTCATGAGAATTGCTGGCCCGAAGTCACCCACAACGCAGGCCGCCGAGCACTCAGCCCCCAGGTCGGCATACCAGATCTTCACGCCATATTGTTCCTCGAGAACAGACACAAGCGCCTTGGCCGGACGGTCTCCCAAGCCGAGCTGGCGCCACATCTCCTGGCCGAGGTCACGAGCCTCGTTCCACCCAAGCCCACTCGGCTTCACGTCTCGGTAGGGAAACGGACGGTATGCTTCCGAGCCGACCAAGCTTTCCAAGAACGCATATTGCCGGCAGCGCTCAAGGAATTCGGCCTCCCGGATTTCCTTGTTTTCGCCGGGCTGCTTCCTCCACAGAACCGTGGGGGTGCCGACTGGCTCGGTAGCGCCAAGCAGTTCGACGATAGACACGTGAAGCGCCTGGGCCAATTTCGCGAGCTCCCAAGCCTTCACGTCGCGCTGCCCGCTTTCGATTTGAGAAACCGTCTGATGCGCCGGGAATCCCACGCGGTCGGCTAAGGCCTTTTGACTGAGCCCAATTTGCTCTCTTCGCGACTTGATCCTCTCGCCGAGCAGCAAGGCATGCTCCGCCACCTGATTTTCCCTCCTTTCTTCCCTCATAGTCAACAAAATCCTACAATATACGACCTTAATATGGTCCAAAGGGAGGAAAAACTCAACAATTTCTTGAATTAATTATAACCTATGAATTCCAGAGGTCCGGTGGCGGTTAGCGAGGCATACGAGCGAGACGTCCAGACTGGAACCGGCCCGCGTAAACGGTGAGCGCATCCCACACCACGGACCTGGGCAGGCCGTTCCAGGCAGTACGGACGAGCGTCGGGGCCCAGTCGGGCGCTTCAAAGCGCGGGCGGGCAGGACATCGACAATTCAACGCGCCCGAGGCCTCCAGGAGGGCGGCGCAGCTTGGGATCCTGGGGCGATGTGGGGCTGTCGGCTCAGATGCGTTCGACGATTGTGGCGATCCCTTGGCCGACGCCGATGCACATGGTGGCCAGCCCGTAGCGCGATCCGCGACGCCGCATCTCGTGGAGGAGGGTGGTGAGGATCCGGGCACCGCTGCAGCCCAGAGGATGGCCCAGGGCGATGGCGCCGCCGTTCACGTTGCAGCGCGCCTGGTCCAGGTCCAGCTCGCGGAGGCAGGCGAGACTTTGCGCGGCGAATGCCTCGTTCAGCTCGACGAGATCGATCTGGTCCAACCGGAGGCCCGCGCGCCCGAGCGCCTTCCGCGTGGCCGGGACCGGGCCGATCCCCATGTAGCTCGGATGGACACCGGCCACCGCCGTGGCGACGATGCGGGCCATGGGTTGGAGGCCAAGCTCCCTGGCCTTTTCCCGGGAGGCCAGCAGCAAGGCGGCCGCGCCGTCGTTCACCTGAGACGCGTTTCCGGCTGTCACCGTCCCCCGCTCGCGGAAGGCTGGCTTCAGCTTCGCCAGCTTTTCCAGGCTGGTGTCGGGGCGGGGCCCCTCGTCGGTGTCAACGACTACCGGGTCCCCCTTCCGCTGCGGCACCGGGACCGGGACGATCTCGTCCTTGAACCGCCCGGCCTGCATCGCCGCCACCGCTCGCTGGTGGCTCTGGAGAGCGAAGGCGTCCTGCTCTTCCCGGGTGATCCGGTATTTTTCCGCGACGTTCTCTGCCGTTTCCCCCATGCTCTCCGGAGGAAACATCGCGGTCAGCCTCGGGTTGGTGAACCGCCAGCCGATGGTCGTGTCGGCCATGCTGATCGTCCCCCGCGGGAACGCCTCCGTCGCCTTCAGCATCACGAAGGGCGCGCGGGTCATACTCTCGACCCCGCCCGCGATGAAGACATCGCCGGTGTCGGTCTGGATGGCCCTGGCGGCAATGTTGACGGCCTCCAGCCCAGAACCGCACAGGCGGTTTACCGTGGCCCCCGGGATCTCGATGGGGAGCCCGGCGAGCAGTGCCGCCATACGGGCGACGTTCCGGTTGTCCTCGCCCGCCTGGTTGGCACATCCCGCATAGACGTCCTCGATGGCCTCCACCGGCACCCGCGTCCGCTCCACCAGCCTGGCGATGACGTGGGCCAGCAGATCGTCCGGCCGCACATCCTTGAGGACCCCCGCGTACTTCCCGATGGGCGTCCTGACGGCATCAAGGATCACCGCCTCCTGCATGACCTCTCCCTTCAGCCTTTTTCAACTGAAAATGAAAAACTGACAACCGACAACCGGTCATTTCATTGCCCGGTTGTTCCGCCAGAGGCGGATCGGTCGTCGGTTTTGCATCGGCCTTCCCCGGGTGCCTGGCACGAACCGCATCTCTCATCGCTCTGCGAACGACTCGCGCCTGCGATGCACTACCCCCTGGCAGGTAGCGATGAGATCGCCCCCCTCTGTCTTCACCGTGATCTGGTAGAATCCCGAGCGGTTGCCCTTCTGCAGTTCCTGGGCCTCGGCGACCAGGCGAGTTCCGGGTTCGACGGCCGCCATGTAGTGAATCGTCATGCTCAGGGCGACCGCCGTTTGTCCGTGGGAGTTGCTCGCCGCGGCGAAAGCGGCGTCTGCAAGGCTGAATATCGCCCCGCCGTGCGGGATGCCGTGGAAGTTCATCATCTGCGGCGTGAGCGTCATGGACACTCGGCCGTACCCCGGTCGCAGTTCCTGGAGTTCGATCCCTAACCACTGGGCGAAAGGATCCTGGCTGATCTTCATGAAGACGGGGTCACCCGCCGGAATGGTCATCTTCCCCTCCACAGCCTGCCTGACGTTGGCGGGATCATACGTCTCAAGGGGAATGTCCAGCGCCAGCGCTCTCGAGTCGGTCCTTTCAGTCGCGCTTGCAAATCACGTTGAGGACCGCCTGCCGCCGTTCCTCTTGCACCGCCTTCAACGCGCGTCGCAGGGCTGGCCGCACCTGCTCGGGCCTCTCAACCCGCTCCCCATAGCCACCATGGGCCTGGACGATTTTCTCGTAGGCCGGAGACGGCCTGAGATCACTGAGGGGGAAGACCCCCGTTTTCTTCGCCCACCCTTTCGGGAAGAGACCTTCTGTCGTCTTGCGGACAGCGCCCCAGCCCTCGTTATTGAAGATGACGACCAGGATTGGCAGGTCGCAAGCGGCACTCACCATATGGGCGGCGGTGGGCACGCTGAAGATGTAGGCGCCATCCCCTACCGTTGCGATGATGGTCCGATCTGGATGGGCCAGTTTGGCCCCCAGGGCCGCCCCTACGCCCCAGCCGAGACAGCCGGCGGGGGAATGGGAGAAGAAGGCTCCCGGCCGATTGCGGGGGACCTGCGTCAGGCGGAGGTCGTATTCGTTGACGAGGATAGTGTCGTCCCCCACCACCTCACCGATGCACCGCGAGAGCCAGTCGAAATCAATGGGAGAGTCGCCCTGAGTCGCCTGGGCCGCGGCGCGCCACACCTCGCGCTGGGCGTCGTGCTCGGCCCGGAGCACCGCCGAACGGCTGCTGATCCTTGGGTCTGGATTCTTGCCGTGGCGCTTCACCTCGCACGTCAGCGCTGTAAGGGTAGACGCGGCATCGCCCCGGATGGCCAGCTCCATGGGGAACGTCCGGATCGGGTAGCGGGCGAACAGCGGGTCGCTGCCCACATGGATGACCCGGGCGTGCGGGTTGACACGCATCCGCGAGGGGAACCAGGGGACGTCGCTCTCGACGACGAGGATGACATCAGATTGCCCGAGGAAGGGGGCCGGGTCGAAACCGAGGTGATGGGGATGCATCGTGGGGAAGTTGACGTGAGTCGGGTTGAACTCCACGACCGGGATGGCCAGAGACTCCGAGAGCCGCACCACGGCCTCGACCGCGTCCGGATCGCGCCCGAGGCGTGTGGTGATCAGGAGGGGCGACTCCGTCGCGGTGAGGATGGCCGCTGCCTTCTCCACCAGCGCTGGATCCGGCTGGAGCCGCTCCCGTCGAAAATCGGCCGGCACAGCATTCAGCCTGAACTCGCTCTGCGGTTCGGCCAGGACCTCACGGGGCAGAGTGAGATAGACGATCCCCTGGGGGTCGGCGGTCGCGATGGACAGGGCGCGATCGACGACCGCCTCGAGCTGGACGAAATTCCGCAGCTCGTAGTCCCACTTGAGGAACTCGCGGATCATCCCGGCTTGGTCGTAGGCCTCCTGCGCCCAATGGATGTGAAGGTCCCTCGCCCCGAGCAGGCCCGACTCGACGAGGGGGGTGCGGCCGGCCGTCATGAAGAGGGGGATGTTGGCGCGGGCGGCGTTGATCAGGGCGCCAGCACAGTTGGCGGTCCCCACGATCGTATGGGCCATCACCACCTGGGGCCGACCCGTGCACATGGTGACGCCGTGGGCCATGCTGACGGCCACGAATTCGTGGGGCACCGTGATCGGGCGAGGCCGGTCCTTGCCCTCGGACTCGAACCTGGCAAAGGCGTCCACCAGGGGGCCGAAGTCCGTCCCCGCGTTTCCGAAGAAGTACTCGATCCCGCGGGCCCGGAGCAGCTCCAGGTAGGCCTGCGCCGTGGTCTCTACGGGGACCGTTATCTCACGACGTTCACTCATGACGGCATCCTCATCCTGTTCCCCTCGCGACCGGATTTCACCCACATGCCCCCGCCGCTCTCGCCCGTCCTGGGAGAGGGAAAACGCCTGCTCTATGTCTCGGAGAATGACACGTTTCTCATCGCGAGGAGCCCGATGGTACCCGTCAATCCGGGAATTGTCCAGCCGACTGCGGGCGCACGCGCGAGTGACGTCGGATCGGTTGCAGGACCTCGGAGATCTCCTAGCATGGCATCGGAAGCCCTCCCTGCAGACGCAAAGGGGACCCGTAGCAAACTTATCAAAGCTGTCTCCCTCGCCTGACGCCTGCGCCCCGAGAGCGAGGACGTGCCGATCCCCGACCCTGCCCCCCGACAGCGCCCCCGGGCGCACGGTTGGGTGCGAGGTACGGAGGCGGTGGACGACGAGGGCGCAGGGGTAGCGGGTAAGGCCAGCAAGGGCATGGCGATGGACGAACTGGCGGCTACTTCACAACCTTGCAGCTGATGGAGATGCCCTCACTGCTTGAGCGATCAATGCTTGTCCGATAGTTCGGCAAGTTCCTCACATATCCGAGGAACTCCTCGACACCATGGCCGCCACTTCTCAGCACGTTGTGCGCGGTGTAGCAACCGCCGACGACCAACTTGGGATCGATGTCTTTGAAATACTGCGTATACCAGTCTTTGTCCGCATCGGAGAAGACAAAATCGAATGGGCCCTCCAGTTCCTTGACCAGCCGGTGTGCATCCGCCAACCTCGCATCGATATACGATGCGACGCCAGCCTTCTCGAAGTTCCGCACCGCCGTGTCGTGCCTTGTCTTGTCCATCTCTATTGTAATCAATTTGCCGCCGGTCTTGCTCAATGCCCAGGCGATCCAGATTGCCGAGTGTCCCGTCGAGGTGCCAATTTCAAGTGCCCGCGTGAAGTTTTTCTTGACGATCATGTCGTAGAGCGCCTTGCCGTCTTCGTATGGGATGTTCCAGTCTCGCCACTGAATCCGGGCGCCACTCAGGAATCGCTGCACCCTCGTATCGAGTGGCTCGGAGCGGCCAACCGTTTGCGCCAAGGCAGGGTCGACTCCTGCCATAACCAATGGCAGGATGAAACCCAAAATAAGCCTCCTGGAAATCGGCAGTGTCATCGCCGCCCTCCTCTTCGACTGGTCGGCACCGAGGTGGCCAGGGGATGCGAAATCGCCGTCCGCATGGCCTGCAATGTCCGAAGGAGAACCGACCTTCACCACTTCCCGGAACATCCTGCCCAAACCGAGCTTCCTGCATCCGCCAAGACTTCCTCTCCCGGGTAGGTTAACTGGGGTACGGATACGCCTTGCAGGCCTCCGGCAGCTCAGGGCAACCCAGCCGCCGGAGCGTCCACCACCTCCCCGCCAAGATAGGCCGCGATCACCTCGGGGTCATTCTGGATCTCGTCCGGGCTCCCCTCGGCGATCTTCTCCCCGTAGTTCAGCACCACGATCCGGTCCGCCAGGCCCATGACCAGGTCCATGTCATGTTCCACCAGGATCACGGTGACGCCACCGGCTCGAACCTGGCGCACCAGGTCGCGGAGCTGGTCTCGCTCACCTGCCGAGAGCCCCGCACCCGGCTCGTCCAGGAGCAAGATGGTCGGATCGGCTGCCAGGGCCCTGGCGATCTCAACCACGCGCTGCTGGCCCAAGGGCAGGCTGGCAGCGGTGGCATCGGCTCGCTCCCGGAGACCAACCACAGCCAAGAGATGTTTGGCCCCGTCACGTATTCGCCCTTCCTCGGCCCGTTCCGACGGCAGGCGCAGTGCGGCCGCCGCCATCCCCGCCCGCGTCCGCTGGTGCAGACCCACCATCACATTCTCCAGCGCGGTCATCCTGCCGAAGAGACGGACGTTCTGGAAGGTCCGGATCAGGCCTGCACCGGCGATGCGGTAGGACATCAAGTGCTGGATGGGCGTGCCGGCGAAACGGATCGTTCCGCTGGTGGAAGGAAAGGCGCCGGAGATGACATTGAACAGGGTGGTCTTGCCGGCGCCATT
>CAZXXV010000191.1:0-8048 GCA_964644725.1 uncultured bacterium | reverse complement strand
TGTGCCCCTGCCCCTCCGCACCTCCGCCCCCCCGCTCCCCTGCTCTCCCGCCCAACTGCCCCCTGCTCCGCTGGCCCTCCGCTCAATTGTACGGGACTCGCTCGTCTCCCTGCCGCCGCGTGATGCGGGCGTCGTCCAGGTGCTCGAGAAACGGGATGGCGTATTTCCGGGAGACGCCGAAGAGGTCCTTCATCGTCCCCACGTTGATGCTCGGCTGGGTCCGGAAATGGCTCAGCACCCGTTCGCGCATCTCCTGGTACCGCTCCCGGTGGAGGAAGATGTCCTCCTTGACCCTCACCAGGATCCCATCGTCCACCATCCGGCGGAAGACCGCCTGGAAGAGCTTTCGCTCCACCCCCAGGCTGGCGAGCACCCCGTCAGGCGTGGCCGGCTGGAAGCCGGCCGTCCGGTACGCGGCCTCGATCCTCGCCTTCAGCCCTTCCTCGGCCGCCGACAGCGTCGGGCGATGTTCGGCAAGCCGGACCTTGTCACGCTCGACGGCGATCTTCCCCGCGTCCGTCAGGCGCGCCAGCATCCAGCCGAAGGTCGCCGGCGTCAGTTGCGCGGGCAGCTTGCTGCGCAGCTCCTCCTTGGCCAGGCCGTCCTTCAACGGCTCCTTGGCGTGAAACTCAGTGAGGTGCGCCAGCACCTCGTTCTCGAGCCGGGCCACGCGCTCGGCGTGCAGGGCTCCCGCCTCCCCCTTGGCATCCACAAGGACGGCGGAGCCCTTCGCCAGAAGCTCCCCCAGGCTTTCCGCCACGGCGACCGGATCCAGATCGCTCCGCACGCGCAGCTCTTCGAGGGTCACCGGAGCGAATCTGGCCGCCAGGAGATGCCGTTCGACCCGGTCCGTGACGCTCCCCCGTTCCAGGATGCGCAGGTGCTCGATCATCTTGGCCCGGGGACGCCGCTCGCGCGGTGGATTCGGATCCAGGATGCTTCCCCCGCCAATGGTGACGGCCGGCGAATAGCTCCGGATGACGTACCGATCCTGGGGCAGGGCGGCCGACGGCGCCTCGAGGCGCAGATGGACGTAGGTCTCATCGCCCGGCTGCAATTCCTCCCGGTCCAGCAGAAGAACGCGCGCCAGGCGCTCGCTGGTCCCCAGGTGGAAGCGGATCCGCGCCCGATTGAGGAGCGGTCGCGGCGCATCCGGGAGCAGCGCGAGCGTCGCGTCGAAGGCCTCGGAGGCGCGGAGCGTCCCCGGCGCGCACAGGACGTCCCCCCGCTCGATCTGCGAGACTTCCAGCCCGGGCAGGTTCACCGCCGTCCGCTGCCCGGCCACCGCCTGCTCCACCGTCTGGCCATGCACCTGCAGGCGCCGCACGCGAGAGCGGAGGTCCATCGGGAGGATCGCCACCTCGTCTCCCACCAGGAGCGTCCCCGACCACAGCGTCCCCGTCACAACGGTGCCGAATCCCTTGATGGTGAAGACCCGATCGATGGGCAGGCGGAGGGTCGCCTCCGTCCGCTTGGGTTCCGCCACCGCGGCCTGGGCCTGGATCGCCTGCAAGAGTTCCGGCAGGCCCTGCCCCGTCGTGGCAGAGCACGGGACCACCGGGCAGCCATCGAGGAACGTGCTCTTCAGCACCCCGGCGACGTCCGCCCGGACCATCTCCAGCCACTCGCCGTCCACCAGATCGGCCTTGGTCAGGGCCACCAGGCCTCGCTTCACCCGGAGCAACTCGCAGATGTGCAGGTGCTCCCGCGTCTGGGGCATCACCCCTTCGTCCGCGGCGATCACCAGGATCACCAGATCGATGCCGCCCACGCCGGCCAGCATGGTCTTCACGAACCGCTCGTGTCCCGGCACATCCACGATCCCGGCCTGCGTCCCGTCGGGCAGCGTGAGGGAAGCAAAGCCCAGCTCGATGGAGATCCCCCGCTCCTTCTCCTCCTTTAGGCGATCGGTGTCGATGCCGGTCAGGGCCTTTACCAGCGTGGTCTTGCCGTGGTCAATGTGGCCGGCCGTTCCGATGATGAGATGGCGCATGAGCATGGTCCCCTGTTGACACCCCACTATACCCCGCGACCCAAGGCGAGACAAGCGCTGCCGTTCCCTCGACCTGACCTTTGCCTCGGTTTTCCTTGACGGCCCGGGGAGGCTCGATCTATGTTAAAATGAGGAAGAGGGCAATCCAGATACAGGAGGATTCATGACAGCATCCCAACCGCATCGCGTCATCATCACCGACTGCGACCATGGCACGATCGCCCCGGAGCAAGAGATCCTGCGCGGCTTCGCCCAGATCGAACTGCACCAGCGGAACGACGAAGAAGGGCTCCTTGAGATCTGCCCCGATGCCGACGGCATCATCACCCAGTATGGGCGCTTCACGCGGCGCGTCCTGAAGGAGTTGCGCCGGTGCAAGGTCATCTGCCGGTACGGCGTCGGCGTGGATACCATTGATCTCCTCGCGGCCACCGACTACGGGATCATCGTGGCCTTCGTGCCCGACTACTGCACCGACGAGGTGAGCAATCAGGCGGCCGCCCTGATCCTGGCACTCCACCGGTACCTCATCCCCCTGGACCGCGAGGTGAAGGCGGGGAATTGGCAATTCCGGGTGGGTCCCCCCATCGCCCGCCTGACCGGGCAGACCGTGGGCATTGTCGGCCTGGGGCGCATCGGAACCATGCTGGCCGAAAAGCTTCGCGGCTTCGGCTTGACCATCCAGGCTACCGATCCCTACCGGCAGGACTGGCCGGAATGGGTTCGCCGGATCTCCCTGGACGAACTGCTGAAGACGTCCGACATCGTCTCCATCAATTGTCCGCTCACGGTCGAAACTCGCCAGCTGATCGACGCGGTGGCCCTGCGCAAGATGAAACCCTCGGCCTATCTGGTAAATACCGCCCGAGGGGGCGTGGTGGATCTTGAGGCGATCGTCCAAGCGCTCAGGGAGAAGTGGATCGCCGGCGCCGCCCTCGACGTCCAAGAGGTGGAGCCGATGCCGGGCGGCCATCCGCTGGCGGGACTGGACAGCGTCATCCTGACCCCGCACGCTGGCTGGTACTCCGAGGGCTCCATCGTGGAGTTGAAGCGCAAAGTGGCGACGTCCATTCGCCGGGCGCTGGAAGGAGAGATCCCGGCCGCCGTGGCAAACCCCGAGGTCTTGAATCGTCCACCCTGGAAGGAGGCCCGGTGAGCGAGGCTCACCCCACGCCAGCCGGTGCAAGGGCGCCGTAGGAGGTGATGCAGAAGAGCAGTCCGTTGAGGACAGTAACTTTCGTGACTTGGAGAAAAAGGGAGGGGGAACAGGAGGCACGTCATGAGGCGGAATCCGAATGCGTGGTGGAATTTGGCGATGGTCGGGATCGCCGTCAGCCTTCTCGTGCTCGCGGCGACTCCGGCCAGCGCCCAGGTCAAGATCCGGTTCCAGACCTGGCACTGGGGCGAGACGCCCTGGGTAAATGCCCTGAACGAGTTCGTGAAGACCTACAACCAGGCCAACCCCGGCGTTGAGGTCGTGCGGGACGACAGCCGGTACGCCGACAAGGAGTCGGTCTTCATCACCCAGTCCCAGGCCAAGGCGGCGGCCGACATTGCCCACTTCAGCTACCGGCCCGTCCGGCAGTTCGCCGAACGCGGCTACCTGATGGACCTGACTCCCTTCATCGAGAAAGAAGGGGACCAGAAGTACCTGGCGCAATGGGATCCGTCGGCCCTCGAGATCTGCAAGTACAAGGGGAAGATCTACTGCCTGCCGGATGACATGAACCCGATGGTCCTCATGTACAACAAGGAGCTCTTCAAGGAGGCGGGGCTCGACCCGTCGAAGCCCCCGGCGACCTGGGAGCAGTTCCTGGACTACGCCAAGAAGCTGACCAAGGGGGATCGCTGGGGGGTCGGCATCATCGGGGCTCGCCAGGAAGGCATCTTCATGCGCTTCAACCCCTGGCCGTGGGGTGCAGGCGGAGACTACCTCGCTCCCGACGAGAAGCGCTCGGCCCTCGACAAGCCGGAATTCCTGGAAGGCTTCAAGTACTACGTCGAGCTGTTCACTAAGCACAAGGTGGTGCCGCCGGGCGTGATCGAGCAGGGGGCGCAGGAGGTCCGGACCCAGCTTGCCCACGGCAAGGTGGCCATGATCATCACCCTGCCGGCCGCTCCGGGCATCGTTCAGGCCATCAACCCCAAGATCAACGTCCGCGAAGTGATGGCCCTGGCTCCCGTCCCGGTGGGCAAGAAGAAGGTCACCTCGACCTGGTTCAGCATGCGCGTGATCAGCGCCTTCACCAAGAACCCCGAGGCCGTCTGGAAGGTGTACCGCACCTGGATGGACACCGAAAGCCAGATGCGAAACTTCAAGATCGCCGGGGTGCTCTCCACCCGCCTGGACATCAAGAACTCGCCCGAGGTAAAGGCCGACAAGTTCGCCCAGGTCTTTGCGGCCCAGACGCCGTACGTCAAGCTCGAGCCGCTGGCACCCGAGTGGCCGAAGATCGGCGACGCCATGATCACGGCCATCCAGGAGGCCCTCACCGGCGTCAAGACCCCGGAGCAGGCGCTGAAGGACGCCCACGCGGCAACCAATCGCGCCCTCGGCGTGCAATAGCATTTCCCCTCACCCCCAATGTTTCCCCTCTCCCCCCGTAGGAGAGAGGGCCAGGGTGAGGGGCGTAGGAATCGACGACGAACCAGGGGAGTCTCTCCCCTGGCCCGTCGCCTGTTGCGAGGATTCCGGATGACTACCGGCCGCACCTGGCACGATCGCCATCTCGGCCGCCATCACGTCGGCTGGCGGCTCGCGGCCCGACCAGAAACCTCAGGATGAACCGTTCAGACCGTGAACCGACTTGACAGGCTCGCAGGGTGTGGGATAAGTGTTCCAGCCCTCTGAGCGGGTGGGCGCGCAACGATGCGCAGCCCGCGCGAGAATTCCCCACACAGGAGGAGTGCCATGAGACAGAGCAATCGATGGTGGGTGGTAGCATCACTGATCGTCGGGATCGCCGTCCTCCTCACCACCAGCCCGGCGGCGGCCCAGGTGAAGATCCGTTTTCAGACCTGGCACTGGGGAGAAACCCCCTGGGTCAAAGCGCTCGAAGCATTCCAGCAGGAGTTCAACAAGGCCAATCCTGACATCGAGGTCGTCCGCGACGAGAGCCGCCTCGCCGACAAGGAAAGCGTCTATACCACCCAGTCGCAGGCCAAGGCGGCCGCCGACATCGCGCACTTCATGCACCGGCCCATCCCGCTCTTCGCGGAGCGCGGCTACATTATGGACCTCACCCCCTTCATCGAGAAGGAGGGCGGCCAGAAGTTCCTGGCCCAGTGGGATCAGGCCTCCCTGGGAGTCTGCAAGTACAAGGGGAAGATCTACTGCCTCACCGACTTTGTGAATCCCATGACGCTGCTCTATAACACCGTCCACTACAAGGAGGCCGGCCTGGATCCCACCAAGCCCCCGGCGACCTGGGCGGAGTTCCTGGACTACGCCAAGAAGCTGACCCGCGCCGGTCGCTATGGGCTGGGGCTCATCGGGGGCCGCTCGGACAGCCTCTTCATGCGCCTCCATCCCTTTTTCTGGGGGGCTGGGGCGGAGTACCTCACCCCGGACGGCAAGCGCTCGGCCCTGGACACCCCCGAGGCGTTGGAGGGCTTCCGGTTCTACGTGGAGCTGTTCACCAAGCACAAGGTGGTGCCGCCGGGTGTGGTCGAACAGGGGGCGCAGGATGTCCGCACGCAGATGGCGCATGAAAAGGTTTCCATGAGCATCGCGGTCCCCCAAGCCCCGGGGATCATCCAAGCTCTCAACCCGAACATGAAAGTCCGTGAAGTGATGGCTGCCGCGCCGGTGCCGGTAGGCAAGATGCGGGTGACCGCGGCGGAGTACGGCCTGCGGGTCATCAGCCCCTACACCAAGAACCCCGAGGCGGCCTGGAAGGTGTACAAGGCCTGGCATGAGAAGGACGTCCAGCTCCGGAACTTCAAGATCGCGGGCGTCCTCTCCGCGCGCCTGAACGTCAAGAACTCCCCCGACATGGTGAACGACAAGTTTGCCAAGGTCTACGCGTCGCAGGCCCCGTATGCCAAGCTCGAGCCGCTCATCCCCGAGTGGCCCAAGATCGGGGACGCCATGATCACGGCGGTCCAGGAGGCGTTCTCCGGCATCAAGACCCCCGAGCAAGCACTGAGGGACGCGCACATCGCGACCAACCGGGCGCTCGGCGTTCAGTAACCCTGCGCACATCGTTCATCTCCGACGAGCCAGGGGAGCCTCTCCCCTGGCTCGTCGCCCGTTGCGAGGATCCCGGATGGCCACCGGTCGCACCTGGCACGATCGTCACCTCGGATATATGTTCGTCCTGCCCGCCACGCTGATGCTCGTGGCTGTGCTGGTCTTCCCGGCGTTCATCACGCTGAAGCTGAGCCTCACCCCCGACGGCGGGAGTGGCTGGGCGCTCACACTGACCCAGTACCGGAAGGCCTTCGGCGACTCGGTCCTCTTCCAGACCTTCAAGAACACCTTCTCCTTCGTCGCCTGGAGCCTGGTCGGCCACTTCGCCCTGGGCCTGGCTCTGGCCCTGGCCCTCAACCAGGCGCTGCCCGGCCAGACGTTCTTCCGGCTGGTGGCCCTCATCCCCTGGACCATCCCCGACGTCGTGGCCGGCATCATCTTCCGTTGGGTCTTGAATCCCATCAGCGGCAGCCTGAATCCCCTGCTCCACGCCATCTTCCCCGGCTTCCCCGCCGAGTTCCAGTGGCTCTCCAGCCCGACCTTGGCCTTCCCGTCCGTGATCTTCGCCAACATCTGGCGCGGCTACCCCCTGGTCATGGTCATGCTCCTCGCCGGCCTCATGGCCATCCCGCGCGAGCTGTACGAGGCGGCCGAGGTGGACGGCGCGGGCCGTCTGAAGCGCTTCTTCCACGTCACGCTCCCCGGGCTCAGCACCATCATCCTCATCGCCCTGGCCCTGGACATGGTGTGGGAGTTCCGGCGCTTCGCCCTCGTCCTCACCATGACCGCGGGCGGTCCCGGCACCCTCACTGAGGTGCTCTCCACCCTCGTGTACAAGTCCTACTTCCAGTTCTTCACCTTCGAGTACGCCT
This sequence comes from uncultured bacterium, assembly GCA_964644725.1. Classification (GTDB taxonomy): domain Bacteria; phylum Methylomirabilota; class Methylomirabilia; order Methylomirabilales; family 2-02-FULL-66-22; genus 2-02-FULL-66-22. The sequence continues at coordinate 991 of CAZXXV010000191.1, read as the reverse complement.
CGGCCATGGCCATCCTCATGAGCGTGGTGCTCTTCGTCTTGAGCCTGCCCTACATCGTCCTGGTAGGGAGGGAGCGATGAACGGCGCGGCGGCCGGATCCGCACGGCGAGAGCGGCGACTGGAGGCTGTGCTGTCGTACTCCCTGCTGGCGCTGGCGACGGTCTACGCGCTGTTCCCCATCGCCTGGATGCTGTCCACCTCCCTCAAGAGCGAGGCCGAGGCCTTCAGCCTGCCGATCCGCTGGATCCCCCAGCGGCCCACCGTCTCGGCCTACGTGGAGATGTGGACCCTGAAGCCCTTCGGCCTCTACTTCTGGAACAGCCTGGTGGTCTCCGGGGTCACCGCGCTCCTTTCCACCGCGGTGGGTGCCCTGGCGGGGTATGGGTTCTCCCGTTTCCAGTTCCGGTTCCGGACCACCCTCATGGCGGGCTTCCTCGCCACCCAGATGATCTCCGGCGTCCTGGTCATCGGCCCGTACTTCCAGATCCTGGCGGCCGTGGAGCTGTACAACACCCTGACCGGCCTGATCATCGCCTACGTGACCATCTGTCTGCCCTTCGCCGCCTGGATGTCCAAGGGCTACTTCGACTCCATCCCGAAGGAGCTGGACGAGGCGGGTCTGGTGGACGGCGCCTCGCGACTCCAGATCTTCCTCCGTATCATCATGCCCATCGCCTTGCCCGGGACCGTGTCTACGCTCCTTTTCGCCTTCCTGCTGGCCTGGCAAGACCTGCTCTGGGCGCTGTGCTTGATCTCCATCGACGAGAAGCGCACCGTCACCCTCGGCGTGGCATTCACCGTGGGCGAGTTCATGATCAAGTGGCCCATGCTGACGGCCGCCTCCCTCATCGGAAGCCTGCCTACCATCATCCTCTACCTGTTCCTGCAGCGGTTCTACGTCGAGGGCCTGGCCCGCGGCGCCGTCAAGGGGTGAGACCCCTCCCCTCATCGCAAGGACTCTCGCCTGCGTTCTCGATCAACTTCTGCTTTA
>CAZXXV010000190.1:0-8072 GCA_964644725.1 uncultured bacterium | reverse complement strand
CAAGCTCAGGGCGAACGGCCATTGAAATGGACGCTATGTTAGCGCTTATGCCCCCGCACCCAGGGGGTACCCGGGGGGAGGGCTCGGGTGGGGGCGTAATCTGTCGCGCCATAGGCGGACCCGCCCAGATTGTAGACTATACGACCTGTCCGCCTAGGCGGACAAGGGCGGGCGAAATCTGTGGTTTATTTTCGAAGTCCTTTTTCAGAGGAGGCGACATGAAGCGAGAGGTCATCAGGAGCGAGAGGGCCCCCAAGGCGATCGGTCCCTATGAGCAGGGCCTGAAGCTCGACGGCTGGATCTTCACGTCCGGGCAAATCCCTCTGGATCCCAAGACCGGCGCGATGGTCGAGGGAGGGATCGGCGCCCAGACGCGGCAGGTCCTGGAGAACCTGCGGGGAGTCCTGGAGGCGGCGGGAACCTCCATGAGCCGGGTCGTGAAGACCACGGTGTACATGACCAACCTGGCCGACTTCCAGAAGATGAACGAGGTGTACGCCGAGTATTTTCCCCAGGACAAGCCGGTGCGCTCCACGGTCGGCGTGGCCTCGCTGCCTCGCGGGGCCCTGGTGGAGATCGACGTCATCGCCCAGGCCTGAGGTGGGGTGGACGAGGATCTTTTCAATGACCTCAGAAAGTAGTACGCATACATCAGAAAGTTCAACAAATGTGTTATGGGACGCAAAGCGTCGTATGATGGAATCCGCCGCGGACATCTAACGAGGAGGCGAGCAGTGTTCTACGATACGTCGTCCTACAGGGAGAAGCTGGTGGGCACGCGGGACGATAGGGTCCACGGCATCGTGGTGCTGGTGCCGTCGGAGTCCAAGCGGCTCGTCACCAAGGGCGTGCTGGCCCTGCCGGAGGTGAAGCGCGCGCTGAAGGAAGGCCTCTTCGTCGTGTCCCGCGGCACGACCACGGCCTACATCGCCGAGGAGCTCCTCGGCCTCAAGCTCCCCAAGGCCAACTGCACCGCCGGCATCGTCACCGACAGCCGCCTGGCCGTGACGATACCGGAGGAAGGCCTCGGGCCCTGGGTGTTCCGCAGGGGTGTGAAGATTGAGGAGTCGGCCGAGGAGGCCCTGAAGCAGTTCACCGCCACCGATGTCTCGGTGAAGGGCGCCAACGCCATAGACCCGCAGGGGAACGTGGGCGTGCTCGCCGCCAACGATTTCGGCGGGACCATCGGCTCCATATGGCCCGTGCTGGCTGCCCGCGGCTCCCACCTCATCGTCCCAGCGGGCCTGGAGAAGATGATCGCCTCCGTAGTAGACGCATCCTGGGCCTGCGGCAACAAACTCTTCAAGTACGTCATGGGCACGCGCGTGGCCCTCATGGCCGTGGTCAGCGCCAAGGTGGTCACCGAGATTCAGGCGCTGGAAATTCTCACGGGCGTCCACGCCATCCATGTGTCCTCGGGGGGCGTCGGTGGGAGCGAGGGCGCCGTCGTCATTGCGCTGGAGGGCTCCGACGAGACGGTGAAGCGCGCCTTCGACCTGGTGAAGAGCGTGAAGGGCGAGCCGCCCATTGAGATGCCGCGCCTTCAGCCGCCGGTCCAGGCCGTTTTCAACTAGGGCTGACAGCAGCGTGTCCTCCACCGTTGCCTGAAGGTGAGAGCGCTATGCTCGCCGCCTTCAGGCTCTTGGAGCGCGCAGAGTTTTGGGATACCCTGATGTGATGAGGCCCGAAGGACTTGCGCCAACCACTTCTCGGGGAGTCGCAAGGGGCTTCACCCTTCACGTGGGCGCGATAGGCGTGACAGGAATTTGCTCTTGGGCCGCGCGGCGCCGGTGCTGGTCCGAGCCCGGCGCAGGGCCGGGCAGCCGCCGCGAGCGGGGACGGGAGCATGCCGCAACGGGACGCGCGGTCTCAAGCCAGAACTGCTGAAGCGGGAGGTGGCTGGGGCAACGGGCGGGCCGGGTGGCTGGAGAGGGGTGACAATAGGGCGGACCCGGACGGACGGCACCGTTCGGTGGGGCCGCGGCGGAGGGGTATGGAATCAGGGACATGCGAAGGATGGTGGCCGGCGCATGAAATCTTCGAAGAGGTATATGGAGCTTGCTATCGGTATGGCTGAGAGGGGTGTCGAGAGAGGCAATTCGCCATTCGGCTCGTGCATCGTGAAGGGCGACAGAGTGATCGCTGTGGCGCACAACACCGTGCTTACGAAGAAGGACGCCACCAACCATGCGGAGATGAACGCCATAAGGCTCGCTTGCAGGAGGTTCCGGTCCCACGAGCTCGACGGCTGCATAATCTATTCGACCACTGAGCCCTGTCCGATGTGCTTCTCGGCGATCCACTGGGCCAAGATTGGGGCGATCGTATACGGAACAGGCATTGCCGACGTCAAGAGGCTGGGGTTCTCAGAGCTCACGGTCAGCGACAGGCGCATGAAAATGGAGGGGCACTCCAAGGTAAGGATAACCAGCGGCTTCATGCGGAAGGAGTGCCTGGAGCTGCTCAGGGAGTGGAAAGAGAAGGGCGGCAGGACTTACTGACCGAATCTCTCCGCTTTTGGTGACGGGAATTCGCTTCTGCGGCGCGGGGTCCCTGCGCTCGCACGGGCCCGGCATAGGGCCGGGCAGCGGCCGGGAGCTAAGGGGGGATGCCGCCGCCGAAGGAGCGGCGTCCAGCCAAAACTACTTCGGGGTCCCGTGGCTGGGGGGCAGACGCGCCAGGGGGCTGGCGAGGGGCCACACGCCGCGGGTCTGGAGGGACGATACCGTTCGGTGAGGCGGAGGTGGCCGGCTATGCCGCGATGGAGTCAGGCGAGCTATGGGCAGGTGCTGGCACGAGCCCGAGCTGGGTGAGGATCTTCTCGATGACTGCAGATTGCTCGATGAAGGCGATGATCCGCATGGGGCCGGCCCACTGGGGATAGACCAGGGGGTCGGCTTCGTAAACCTGTTTGGTGAAGTGTGCCCACCGGTGCTTGAGGGCCCGCGAGATCGTGGGAGGTGGGACCTCGGCCACTTAGCGTGCATACCGCCTGGAGTATCTCGCTGACCTCAGACACCATCCCGTGGTCGGCTCGCCGAGGGCGAGCGAAGCTTTCGCCGTCATGTTTCACGGATGTCGTTGACAGCAAAAAACAGTTCGGGAGAAAATGGCCCGTAGGAAAACGCGATGGCTCGCGGGCGGGCGGAGGTGGCAGAGACGTCACGTCTCCGGGGCGACAACGACGCGTCGGCGGCCTCGTGGGGGTCCCGCATGCACAGGAAGATGACGCGCCGAGATTTCCTGAAAGGCTCACTCATCGTTGGGGTGTCCCTCCTTAATGCGCCGGGGACGGCCGCTCCGCCTCAAAGGAAGAACGGGTTCTGGATCCCCGCATACGCCGGGCTGGAGAACGAGGGCAGATTCGCCGAGAGGGTCCGGCAGGCGTACGCCGTCTACGAGCGCTGCCAGCTGTGTCCGCGGCAATGCGGGGTGAACCGGCAAAAGGGCGAGCGGGGCTTTTGTCGCGCCCCGGCGAAGGTCGTGGTCTTCAGCGCGCATCCCCATTTCGGCGAAGAGATGTCGCTGGTGGGCGACCACGGGTCCGGGACGATCTTCTTCTCCAACTGCAACCTGCGCTGCGTCTTCTGCCAGAACTGGCCGATCTCGCACGAGGGGCGCGGGAAGGCGATCTCAGACGAAGAGCTGGCTGACATGATGCTCGAGTTGCAGCGGATCGGCTGCCACAACATCAACCTCGTTACCCCCACCCACGTCATGCCGAACATCCTCAATGCCACCCGGATCGCTCTGAAGAAGGGGCTTCGCGTCCCGCTCGTGTACAACACCAGCGGGTACGAGCGCCTGGAGATGCTGACGATCCTCGACGGCATCGTGGACATCTACCTGCCGGACATGAAGTACACGGACCCGGACAAGGCGGCGAAGTACTCGGCGGGGGCTTCCGACTATCCCGAGGTCACGAAGAAGGCGATCCTCGATATGCACCGGCAGGTCGAACTCCTCCAGCTCGACGGGCGGGGGATCGCGTACCGGGGGTTGATGATCCGGCACCTGGTCATGCCCAATCGGGTCGCCGGGACGCAGGAGTTCGTCACGTGGGTGGCGGAGAGTCTCCCCAAAGCGACCTACGTGAACATCATGGCCCAGTACCGCGTGGAGTACCGGGCCTTCGAGTATCCTGAGATCGCTCGCGGCATCAGCGTCGACGAGTTCCTGGAGGCGATGGCGTGGGCGAAGTGGTGCGGGTTGACGAACCTCGATCCGCACTCCGTGACGCTCGGGAACCTCTACCACCAGCAGCGCAGGGACTGAGTCCTCCGACCCCGGCGTTTGTGGACGCGCCACCGGGCCGTACCGGCCTGCCGCCCGCCTTGCGCAATCAAGAAAAAGCCAGGGGCCGGTCCGTGACCGGCCCCTGAACGATCAAGCCCTCCGCCGCCTTCCGACGCGTCGCAGCCCCTCGCGGGGCTACTTGATGGCCACGGCCTTGACCTGCTTGAAGTCGGTCCAGCCCTGGATCACCTTGACCACGCCGTCCTGGACCAGGGTGGTCATCCCTTGCTCACGGGCCACCTTCAAAAGCTCTTCGGCCGTCGCGCGCTTCTGGATCATCCGCTTGATGTCGTCGGTCCCGATCAACAGCTCGTGCAGGCCGGTCCGCCCCTTGTAGCCCGTGTTTTTGCACGTCTCGCAGCCCTTGCCCCGGTACAGAACGAAGCTGTCGTCGTATTTGTAGGCGAGCTTGGCGAAGGCTTCCTCGCCATAGCTGTAGGCCAGCTCGTCGAAGAGCTCCTTGGGTGGATGATACTTCTCCTTGCACTCCTTGCAGATCGTCTTGACGAGACGTTGGGCCAAGACGCCCAGCAAAGCGTCCGCAAAGTTGAAGGGGTCCATGCCCATTTCGAGAAGGCGGGTAACTGTCTCCACGGCGCTGTTGGTGTGCAAGGTGCTGAAGACCAGGTGGCCGGTGAGTGAGGCCTCGATCCCGGTTTCGGCCGTCTCCTTGTCGCGCATCTCGCCCACCATGATCACGTCCGGATCGGCGCGCAGGAAGGCCCGCATGGCGGCGGCGAAGGTCAGGCCGATCTTCGGCTGCATCTGGACCTGCCGGAGCCCGTACTGGGTGATTTCGACGGGGTCCTCGGCGGTCCAGATCTTCCGCTCGGGGGTGTTGATGTAGCCCAGGATGGCGTGCAGCGTGGTGGTCTTGCCCGATCCGGTGGGCCCCACGCACAGGATGATCCCGTACGGCTTGGCGGCGATGTTCTTGACCTCCCGGTGATTCCGCTCGGACATGTTGAGCTTCTCGAGTGGCAGGGGCTCGCTCGCCGCCAGGATCCGCATCACGATGTCCTCGTTGAAGCCAGCGGTGGGTACGGTGGCGACGCGCAGCTCGATCTCCTTGTTGCCCACCATGAACTTGATCTTGCCGTCCTGAGGCTTGCGCCGCTCGGCGATGTCCAGCCGGGACATGATCTTGTACCGGGAGACCAGGGCCCGGCGATAGGTCGGCGGGATCTTTTGGTACTCGAAACAGCTCCCGTCCACGCGGAACCGGATCATCGTCTCTCGCTTCTCCCCATATGGCTCGACGTGGATGTCCGAAACGCCCATCTTGTAGGCGTCAGAGATGATCTGGTTCGCCAGGCGGACGATGGCGCTGTCATTCTCGTCCACGACACCGGCGCTGGCCTCTTCCTGCTTCTCTACCTCGGCCTCGCTCACCAGCTCGCCCATGATGTCGGCCAGGGAACCCTTGGCCGCGGGGTCCGCCTCGCCGCTGGCGGCGTAGAGGAACTGGAGGATGTCCTGCCGCAATCCGACGGCGAACTGGATCGTCCGGCCGGGGAAGATCCGCTTGATGTCCTGGACCCGGTCCAGGCTGTTGGGGTCGTCGATGAGGATCTGGACACCATCCTTGTCCCGCTTCAAGGGGAGCCAGAAGTTCTTCTTGAGGTAATCCATGTTCAGGGTCTTGAGCAACTCGGGGTCGAGGACTATCCGCCCGCCGTACTCGACGAAGGGGCACTTGTAGAACTGGCTCAGAGACTTGCCGACGTCCGCCTTGGGGACCTTGTACTTGTCGAGCAGGAGGGACTCGATGTCCGTCTGCCCCTTCCGGACCTCGGCGATGGCGGCGTCCAGCTCCGCCTGCGTGATGCGGTTGTTGGCCACCAGGTAGTCGAACTTGGTGGGGGTCTTCTTGGCCAGCTTCAACTGGTTGAAGAAGGCGATGCCCAGTGTCTTGGTGATCTCGACGACCGAGTCCTCGTCCTTCTTGGTGAATCGTCCGCCGCTCTTCTTGTTGACGAGCTGGATGAGACCCACCAGGTACTTGTTCTCGGCCAGGATCGGGTAGGTCAGGATCTGCTTGGTGTGGAAGCCGCTCTTCTTGTCCCAGGAACTGTCGAAGACCAGGGCGGGGCTGATGGCGTTGAGCTCGACCCGGTTGTAGGCGTCGCCGATGTTCAGGGGCCGGCGATACTTGGCCACGAAGCCGGCGATGCTCTGCTCGCTGATAGGGACCCGGATCTCCTTGACCTCGTCGATGTCCAGGAACTTGGAATAGATCTCCTTCTTCTCGGCGTCCACGGCATACAGTGTGAGCCGCTCCGCATCGAAGAGCGAGAGGATCTCGTCCTTCAGGTCCACCAGGATGTGATCCAGGTCCTTAGCCGAGTGAATCCGGTTGATGATCTGCTTGACATGCTCGGCATAGGCGACTTTCTGCTGAAGTTCCTGCAGGGTCTCGGGCTGGATCGTCGTCGTCTGCTGCATTGCTACGCCTCCACTGCGCCGGCTGAGCGGGGGCAGGAATCAGGATGTGGCCTGCCCCCCTCGCCTCCTTTCTTCCTGGGGGACGGAACGGGGCACAGGCCGTATCCGAGGGTGCCCCGGAGGAATCCGACGGACAAACTAAACAGTATGCTGGATCGCGCCTCAAGGCAAGCCGAAAGATTTAGCGGGCCGAGGGCACCCAGCTGACGCGCGGTTTCGGATGGCCACAGTAAGAAAGGTGCCAGGGGGAACCATCTGGGCTCCTGTGTTGTTCTTGGCGGGTGGACGCTAGCGGGCTAGATTCCGCCGTCTCGCGGATCGTTCACACGACCAACAGAGGGAGGAAAAACCGTGAAGAAGCTTGCGCTTGTTGCATTGGTGGCGGCTCTGGTCCTGGCAGTGGAGGCTCCGGCATATGCCTTCAAGTGCCCGAGCCTGATCAAGCAGGCCAACGAGCAGATGGCCAAGATGGATCCGAACAGCGACAAGGTGAAGCAGGCCAAGGCGCTGGCCGAGCTGAGCTACGGGCACGGGTGGCTAACCGCGTGAAATCACTGAAGAGGCTACACCCTTGCTGCATTGGCGTCAAACGCAGAATGCCCGAACGTGCCCGAAAACGTGCCCGCCAGCTTCCGCGCCGCCTCCTGGAGATCCCCCGGGCTCACGATATGATAGCGATCGAACACCGTCCGGGTCTTGTGCCCCGTGATCTTCATGGCCACACGCTCAGGGACGCCGGCATTGACGAGATTCCGAACCGCAGTCCGGCGGAGGTCGTGTCGGAGCATCCCACGACAGCCCGCCTTCTTGCAGGCGGTCTTCCAGGCCTTCTTGAAATCCCGAATCCGCTGCCCCTGAAAGCGCGCCGTCAGGTGCGGGAAGAGGTACGGGATCACGGCACTTCGCTCCCGCATGAGGGCCATCACGCGGTCCACCTGGGCCGTGAGCATGCCGCGAAGCTCGGGCGTGAGATAGACAAGGCGCCCGTCGTCGTTCTTCGTCGTCCCGGGGTCAAGCCGGATCGTGGCGGCCTCCAGGTCCACCTGGCGAAGCTCCAGCGTCAGGACTTCGCTCTGCATCCGCCAGCCGAAGGTGTGGGCGATGGTCACGGCCACCTGGAGGTCAGGCGACAGGTGCCGCCGCACGATCTCGAACGACTCCTGCTCGAAGAAACCTTCCCGCGGCTTGCTCTCCTTGAGGTTGTGGATGATCGGGAGCCGGAGCAGCTTCCCGTTCTCATACGCCAGGCGGAGCATCCGCCCCAGGACGGCCAGCTCCCGGTTGACCGAGCCATTCGAGGCGCCCTCCGCTTGCCGCACGGCGATGTAGCG
>CAZXXV010000189.1:0-8090 GCA_964644725.1 uncultured bacterium | reverse complement strand
AATCAAGAATTCTCAATTCACCGGGAACCTGCCGGGGCGGCTGGCCGGAAGAAAATGATGGAGAGACCGGAAGCCGCGGGCCTTTCCTAGAGGCCGAACTCGGCACTCAGGCGACCGGACGATCAGGCAATCGGGCGATTGGGCAATTCGGCGATCTTGTCCTTCCTGGCTGACAGGTTGCCGAGTTGCCAAGTTGCCATGTGTGCAAGGAGGAGTGGGTGGTCGAGCAGAGGCGGTGGCGCGGTTACGTGATGGTGATGGGCGCTGCCGTCTGTTGGGGCGTCATGGCCACGGTGGTGAAGATGCTCTTCCGCGATCGCGGCGTGGACCCAGTGATCCTGATGGTGGCCCGGGTGGACCTGGCAGCCGTGATCCTCTTCGCGGCCCTGGCACTCCTGCGCCCGGCGCGCTTGTGGATCGAGCGGAAGGATGTCTGGATCGCGGTCGTGGTGGGAGTGGGTGGCCTTGCGACCAACAACTTTCTCTACTACCAGACCCTCCACCTCACCAGCGTGGCCACGGCACTGCTCCTCCAATACCAAGCGCCCATCCTCGTCGCACTGTACACGGCCCTGATCCAGCGCCAGCCCCTACGCGGGCGGATTGTCCTGGCTTTGGCCCTGGCGATTTTGGGATGCGCCCTGGTAGTTCGGGCCTATGATTTCGACGTGCTGCGGCCGAACCTGCCGGGGGTGCTGGCGGGCCTCGGCACGGCCGGGGCCTTCGCCTTCTATATCTTAGCCAGTCGCGTTGCCCTGAAGACGCTCGATGCCTGGACGCTTCTGACGTACGCGTATTTTTCTGCCGGTGTTGCCTGGTCGGTCGTGGTGCCGCCCTGGCGGATCCTTGCCCAGGGTTTTGACTCGGGAATCTGGATGGCCTTCCTGGCCGTCGCCACCGTCGGCACCGTAGTGCCCTTCGGCCTGTTCATCAGTGGACTCAAATTCCTCCCACCAACGCAGGCCAGCATCGTCAGCATGTTGGAGCCCGTGGTGGCCGCCGGGGTGGCATATCTCCTGCTTGGGGAGACCCTGATCCCCCTCCAGATCCTGGGGGGTGCCTTAGTCCTGGCGGGCGTCGTGATGGTGCAGACGACGTAGCTCGGCTCGCCGAATAGGGGCCAGGGTTCAGGGGCCAAGGGCCGGCTCTGCCCGACACCCAGCCCCCGACCGCTGCGTCTCGGGAGTGTGTGTTGACAGGCGTGTCATTCCCTGCTAGCTTCACTATTGCAGACCGTTTTCGTGATGACCTGCATGACGCCCCGGCCTGGGGCGTTTCTTCTTATTGCAGGGGCCAGGGTTCAGGGGCCAGGGGCCGGTTCTGCCCGACCCCCAGTCCCCGAGCCCCGACCCCTGTACCTTGAAGGGCAGATGGTGAGATGGACTACAAGACCACGCTGAATCTCCCCAAGACCGATTTCCCCATGCGGGCCAACCTCCCGGAGCGTGAGCCCGAGATCCTCCGTCAGTGGGAGGTTGAAGGCCTGTACCGACGGTTGCGCGAGGCGCGAGCGGGCCGGGAGATGTGGATCCTGCACGACGGGCCGCCCTACGCCAACGGCCACATCCACATGGGCCACGCCCTGAACAAGATCCTCAAGGACATGGTGGTGAAGTCCCGGTCTATGTCCGGCTTCGACGCCGTCTACGTGCCGGGCTGGGACTGCCACGGCCTGCCCATCGAGCACCAGGTGGACAAGGAACTGGGGCCGAAGGCGGCCCAGATCCCCGTGCCGGAGAAGCGCCGCATGTGCCGGGCCTACGCCCAGAAGTTCATCGACATCCAGCGGGAGGAGTTCAAGCGCCTGGGCGTCCTGGGGGACTGGGAACATCCGTACCTCACCATGGCGTTCGGCTACGAGGCCAACATCCTCCGCGAACTGGGGAAGTTCTTCGCGACGGGCGGGGTATATCGCGGTCTGAAGCCGGTGCACTGGTGTGCCTCGTGCCTCACGGCGCTGGCCGAGGCGGAGGTTGAGTATCAGGACCACACCTCGCCTTCGGTCTACGTGGAATTCCCCCTGACGTCCGACCCAGCGACGCTGGATCCCGCCCTGAAGGGCGCCCAGATTTCGGTGATCGTCTGGACGACCACGCCGTGGACGCTGCCGGCGAATCTGGCCATCGTGGTTCACCCCACCGAGGAGTACGTCGTCTTCCGGTCCCGGGGACGATGCTTCATCACGGCCGAAAAGCTCATGGACGAGACCGCCCGGAAATGCAAGCTGGCGGACCCACAGGTCCTGTTCCGCGGGCCGGGGGCGAAGCTGGCGGGCCTCACGACGCGCCACCCGTGGCTGGATCGCCAGTCGCCCGTCTTCACGGCGGAGTACGTGACGATGGACCAGGGGACGGGATGCGTCCACACGGCGCCCGGCCACGGGGCCGACGACTACGACACCGGGATCAAGCACGGGCTGCCGATCTACAATCCGGTGGACGACATGGGCCGCTTTGTGCCCGAGGTGGAACATTTCGCCGGGATGAGCGTTTGGGACGCCAATGCCGCCATCATCGACCGGCTGCGGGCGGACGGCCGGCTGCTAAACGCTGAGGATTACCAGCACTCCTACCCGCACTGCTGGCGGTGCAAGAACCCGATCCTCTTCCGGGCCACCAACCAGTGGTTCATCTCCATTGAGGTGAGCGGGCTGCGCCAGCGAGCGCTGGAGGGTATCCGCCAGGTGCAGTGGATCCCGCCGTGGGGGGAGGAACGAATCTCCAATATGATTGCCAACCGGCCGGACTGGTGCATCTCGCGCCAGCGGGCCTGGGGCACCCCCATCGCCGTGTTCAGTTGCGCCGGATGCGGGGCGCTCCTGGCGGAGCCGCACCTGGTGGAGCACGTGGCGTCCCTCATGGATCGCGAGGGGGCCGATGTCTGGTTCGCCCGCTCCGCGCGGGAGCTCTTGCCGCCGGGCACCCGCTGTGGGAAGTGCGGCAGCGAGGAATTTACCAAGGAAACGGACATCCTCGACGTCTGGTTCGAATCGGGGGTGAGCCAGGCAGCCGTGCTGCGGGTCCGGCCGGATCAGCACTGGCCGGCGGAGATGTACCTGGAGGGAAGCGATCAGCACCGGGGCTGGTTCCACTCCTCGCTGCTGGCGGCCGTCGGCGTGCAGGGTGGCGCGCCCTACCGGGCGGTCCTCACCCACGGATTCGTGGTGGACGGCGAGGGCCGCAAGATGTCCAAGTCCCTGGGGAACGTCATCGCCCCGCAAGAGGTGATCGGCAAGTACGGGGCCGAGGTGCTGCGCCTCTGGGTGGCGGCCGAGGACTACCGGGACGACATCCGCCTGTCGGAGGAGATCCTGACCCGCCTGGCCGAGGGGTACCGCCGGATCCGGAACACCTGCCGGTACCTGCTGGGGAACCTGTACGACTTCGATCCCGCCCGGGATGCGGTGCCGGTCGAGAGGCTACTGCCCATTGACAGATTCATCCTCCATCGCCTGCAGCGGCTCACGGAGCGGGTGCGCGCGGCGTACCGGGACTACGAGTTCCACATCCTGTACCACAGCCTACACAACTTCTGCGCCGTGGACCTGAGCGCCTTCTACCTGGACGTCCTGAAGGACCGCGTGTACACCTCGGGCCCCGCCTCCCACCTCCGCCGTTCGGCTCAGACGGCCATGTACGAGATCCTGGTGAGCCTGGTGAAGCTCATGGCCCCCGTCCTGTCCTTCACGGCGGACGAGGTCTGGCGGTACATCCCCATGCCGGACAGGCCGGCGAGCGTCCATCTCACCGAGTTCCCGGAGGTCCGGGCGGATCTCCTGGACGAGGGGCTGGCGCAAGAGTGGGAGAGACTGCTGACGGTCCGGGACGAGGTCCTGAAGGCGCTGGAAGCGGCGCGGAAAGACCGGCGGATCGGCAGCGCCCAGGAGGCGGCCGTCGAGGTGCGGGCGGCCGGAGAGGCATTCGAGTTCCTGGCGGGACGCCGGGAGGCGTTGGAGACGATCTGCATCGTCTCCCGCCTGAGGGTCACGCGCGACGGGACGGGGACGGCCGAGCCGGGCCTGGTGGTCCGTGTGGACCGGGCCTTGGGCGTCAAGTGCCAGCGGTGCTGGAACTATCGGGAGAGCGTGGGCGCCTCGACAACCCATCCGGCATTGTGCGACCGTTGCGTGGCCGTCCTCCAGGACGCGCAATGACCAATGCAGGGTAACCGGCGACCAAGGTCATGACCTTCTACATGATTGCCCTGGCCGTCATCCTACTGGATCGGGCCACCAAGCTGCTGATCATCCGGACCCTCCGGCTGGGCCAGGGGATTCCGGTCATTCCCGGGTTCTTCGACATCGTCTTCGTCCTGAACCCAGGCGCGGCCTTCGGGTTCCTGGCCACGCTGTCGGAGCAGGTTCGCAACCCTCTCTTCATCCTGATCTCCGTGGTCGCGGTGATCCTGATCATTTTCTATCACACGCGGTATCTCCGGTCGCACCGGCTGGTCTCTGTCGCCCTCGGCCTCGTCCTGGGAGGCGCCGTCGGCAACCTCATCGACCGCCTGCGCTACGGCATGGTGGTGGACTTCCTGGACGTCCACGTGGGCCAGTACCACTGGCCGGCCTTCAACGTCGCGGATTCGGCCATCTCCATCGGCGTGAGCCTGATGATCCTGGACGTGCTCCTGGACTGGCATCGCGAACGGAAGACGTGAAAAGTGAAAGGTGAAACGTGAAGGGGGCGGGTTCGGCCTCTCGTCCTCACGTTTCACGTTTTACGGTTCAGTGATCCGCGCTCCGGCTGACAGGCGACGATGGATATCCGGGAGTATGTCGTAACCCAGGCCCAGGCTGGCGAGCGTCTCGACGTGTACCTGGCTCACGTAAGCGGCCTATCGCGGGCGCGGGTGCAGCGGCTCATCGAGGCCGGGCATGCGCTGGTCGCCGGCCACCCGCAGAAGTCGCGCCATCGGGTGAGTCCCGGCGAGCAGATTCTGCTCCGCATCCCGCCTGCGGCGCCGCTCCTCCTGACGCCAGAGGCGATCCCCCTCGACATCCTGCATGAGGACGAGGATCTCATCGTCCTGAACAAGCCCCCGGGGATGGTGGTGCACCCCGGCGCAGGACGGAGCACCGGCACGCTGGTGAACGCCCTGCTCGCCCACTGCGGGACGCTGGCCGGCATCGGCGGTGTAGAGCGGCCGGGGATCGTCCACCGCCTGGACCGCGACACCTCCGGCGTCCTGGTGGTTGCCAAGACGGAGGCGGCGCACCACTCACTCAGCCGACAGTTCAAGGCGCGGGTCGTCAAGAAACGATACCTGGCGCTGGTGCACGGGGAAGTCCGGCAGGGCTCGGGACGGATCGAGGCAGCCATCGGTCGGCGGGAGCACGACCGGAAGCGGATGGGCATCCGGGTCCGGGGCGGCCGCGAGGCGCGGACCGTCTACCACGTGCTCCGACGGCTGCCGGGAATGACCGTGCTGACCCTCGACCTGGAGACGGGACGGACGCATCAGATCCGGGTGCATCTCGCCCACATCGGCCATCCGGTGGTCGGCGATCAGGTATACGGTGGGCGGCGCGAACGCCGGCGGGGCGCGTCGGATGAGCCTCGCGCGGATCGCCAGATGCTTCACGCCTGGCGCCTGGCCTTTCACCACCCCACGAACGGCGCCTGGGTTGAGTTCACGGCGCCGGTGCCCGAGGATTTTCGGCGCCTGGCCGGACCCCTACCAGAGAATATGATTTGCGATTTGTGATTGTTGATTGTTGATTGAGGAACTGGAGAGCATCCACCTTCAGCTACTCACGTCCACCGTACGTCCTTCCTCCCAGCGGTTTTCCGCGAGGCCGTGAAGATGGCTATGAGCTCGTCGGCCTCTTTGATAAGCTCTCTCAGCCTCTCGGCTTCCATCAGGCCAGATTCCGCGAGCAATTCAAGCCAGTACAGGGTCTCGTCGGCTTCCTCTTCGGCGACAGCCAGCTTTGATGCGAACTCGGCGCGAGGCCTGGCGCGGCACGCCGCCCGGTAATTGGCCCCGACGGACGTTCCGGAACGCAGCATCTGACCTCCAATAATCCTGGCAGCTTCGTTACGCGGCAAGGTACCCACGAGCCTGATGATGGCCAGAGCGAACCTCTTGGTCCTGCGTTTGAGTTCATCGGGTGTCATAGGGACGGCCATGCACGACTCCGGATTGAATTCCGAGAGTGCCTTTAAATCAACAATCACCAATCACAAATCTCAAATCACTGCCCGGGTCCGCCGAACGGCAGGATCACCGTGAACGTGCTGCCCTGGCCCTCCCCTTCGGATTCGGCCCAGATCCCGCCACCGTGGAGCTCGACAAGCCGTTTGGTCAGGGCGAGGCCGAGGCCCGTCCCCTCGTGGCGCTTGGTGGCCGCCACTTCAAGTTGTGTGAACTCCTGGAAGAGGCGGGACAGGTCGTCGGGTTTGATGCCGATCCCCGTGTCGGTCACGCGAATCTCCAGGCACTCGGTGGGACTGTCAATTGGTCGAGTGGTCAATTGGTCAACTGGTCTTGCCGAATCGACAAGTTGACTATTTGACCAATCGACACGGCGGGCGGTCAAAGTGATCCGGCCCCCACGCGGGGTGAACTTCACCGCGTTGCTCAACAGGTTCAGGTAGATCTGTTTGAAGCGGACGGGATCCGCCCGGAGCGGCGGGAGAGCAGGCTCAACCTGGACCTCGAATGTTTGGTCCTTCTTGTTGGCGAGAGTGCGGGCGATGACGGTAATATCCTCCAGAATGGCCGCGACCGTCAACGCCTCGCACTGCAAGGTGAGCTTGCCCGCCTCCACCTTGGCGAGGTCCAAGACGTCGTTGACGAGTTCGAGGAGATGTTCGCCCGCCTGGTAAATATGCCCGAGGTATCTGGCCTGCTTGTCGGTCAGGGGACCCGCGTACTGTTCCTGCAGGAGTTGCGAGAACCCGATGATGGAGTTCAGTGGGGTTCGCAGTTCATGGGACATGTTGGCCAGGAACTCGGACTTGTGACGGGAGGCCTCCTCGGAGTGGGCGCGCGCTTCCTCGAGCTCCCGCGTGCGTTCCTGGACGCGCTCCTCCAGCGTGGCGGCGTACTGCCGGGTCTCGACGTAAAGCCGGGCATTCTCGATGACAACGGCCGCCTGATCGGCGAAGGACGTCAGATAGGCCACGTCGTCGGGGGTGTATCGGCGGGGAGTCGTGGTGTTGAAGGTCAGCACCCCGATGACCTCGTCCCGGCTCTTGATGGGCAGGCCGAGGTACGTGACGATCCCAAGTTCGCCGTCCCGCTTGGCATAAGCGTTGCGGGGATCGTTCGGGCAATCTTCGCTGATCAGTGGCTGCCCTGTCGCCGCCACGGTCCCCGAGTGTCCCATTCCCAGGGGGAGTCGATCTCCGGTGGACATTGCCGTACCTTGGAGGGCGCCCACCCGGAGGACTCCGGCCTCTTTGTCTACGAGGAGCACCTTGACGTGCGAGCAGCCGCTGATCTGGGCGGCCTCCGCGAGGATCCGGTCGAGGATCCCCTGGAGATCCAGGCCGGACATGACGGAGCGCGTGGCCCGCAGGAGCGCCTCGAGTTCCTCTCCTCGGCGCACGGCCGCCGAGTGCAACCGGGCGTTCTCGATGGCGATGGCCGCCTGGGCGGCGAAGAGGCGGAGGAGGTGCTGGTGTTCCTCGGTGAACTGCCACCCGACCTCCTCGTGATTGAGCGCGATCACGCCGACGAGCCGATCCCGGTACAGGAGCGGCTCGGCCAGGGCGGCGGTGGCCCTGGCCCGCTCCCGGAACAGCGGGAACGAGTAGGGCGATGCCGGGAGGTCGTTGACGATCATTCCCTCCCGCCGCAGGGCGACCGTTCCCGCCACCGCCTCCCCCGGCTTGAGGCGCACCTCCCGCATCCACTCGCCGAGGCCATGCCAGGCCCGGGGGATCAGGACCTCGTCTGGTTCGTCCCAGAGGTAGACCGACCCGGCCGCGGCGCCGACCAACTCTATGGAGCGCCGGGTGATGAGCCCCAGGAGGGTGGTCAGATCCAGTTCCCGCGTGATCTCTGCGGTCACGGCCCGGATGGCCTCGAGCTGCCGGGTGCGTGCGCGCAGCGCCTCCTCCGCCCGCTTGCGCTCGGTGATG
>CAZXXV010000188.1:0-8111 GCA_964644725.1 uncultured bacterium | reverse complement strand
CTACCCAGTTGGCAGCGATGGATGTGAAGCTGGCGGCGGAGGAGAAGCGGCGGGCGGCGCTGGACGCCCTTTTCAAGTCCCTGCTCCACCACCTGATGACCGGCAAGCTCCGCCTCCCGGAGCTGGCAGAATGAGCCCTTTGCAACGAAGAGACTTTACGGATGCCGGGAGTAGGATGCATGTCCTCGACTGGGTCGAAACGTCGGGCTTCATCTCCTCGCTCAACGGCTTGATCGCGCCGACTCGCGCGCGGGTATTGCCGGGCTGTGTGTGGATGCCCGAGGGGCGCCATAATCCGGCCGAGGCCTTACTCACCAAGCCCTGCGAACCGCTTCTCTCGCAAGAACTGAGCGCGCGGCTTCGGAAGTGGTGGATCGCCGTGGATCGCAATGATCCCAATGAGCCGAATTGGGACCTCGCAGTCCAAGCGGAATTCCCGAACGGCCAACGAGGGCTGATTCTCGCCGAAGCGAAAGCCCATGCTGGCGAACTCAAGAAAGAAGAGAAGGGCAAGAACCCTCGCGGCAACCAGAAGAACCACACCCGGATAGGTGAGGCGATTGGAGAGGCCCGAGAAGCCCTCGGAGGCGAGAGCGCGGGTGTGCGGATCTCGCATGAGTCGCACTATCAATTCTCGAACCGCATCGCTTTCGCGTGGAAGCTGGCCAGTGAAGGTGTGCCGTGTGTGTTGATTTACCTCGGATTCACCGAGGATACTACCATCGCGACCAATTACTTGCGCGATGATGAGCACTGGCTGGATACTGTGAAGGCCCATATTCAGTGGGTCTTTCCGGAAACATGGATTGGCCGGCAGATTTCAGTCGGGAAGTCCATGTTCTGGTTTCTAGTGAAGTCGCGCCCACGCGCCCGCATCTCGCCAGCAAGCGGGGCGGGGAGAGGTGATGGGAAAGCACTCTCCCAAAAATGAAAGAGCCCCCGTTCGGGGCTCCCTCACGCTCGCCCATGCGGGCGATCCACCTCCTGTGGCTGGATTAACCCGAGGCTACTCGCTGGCCGGACTGACGTCAAGCCTTATGTGCTTACGGTCCCTGCCCAATTGGGGTATGCACCGCTACACACCGGCATGCGGGAGCCGGCGGACACGTGATGGATGGGGCAGGCATTGCATAGCTCGATGCCAGAAGAATGGAATTAGGTCAAGGTTTATGCAATGCGAACGGCTTTCGATCTTGTAACTATTTGAAACGACAAGGCTTCCTATTGCATAGCGCTCAGATCGGTCGTTGGGTGTAACGACTAGACGGAAGTCTCCGGGTTCGGGCTGGCGGGGCGGCGGGTGTTTGGCTGTTTATGTAACTGGGGTACACGCTGCGGCTGCGGCTCCGCGCACGGATAAAGGGTAACTCGCGGCTGCATGAGGGCCGGCAGCTGCGCCGGCCATGTAACGGGTATGTGACTGAGTAATCAGTGGTAGTCTCAAAAGCCTGATTGTTCCCTCGAACGGGGGAGAGTAGCCCGATGGTCCTGGGGTCCGAGACTGGGACTGTCCAGCGACCGTTCGTTCGGTATGCTGTCGAAGCGGGCTGGATATACCTGTGCCCCGATGATGCCCTGCGGCTTTCAAGCGGCGGCGGGCGTTAGCTCGCTGTTCAAGGGCCTGATCCACAACCTGATGACCGGCAAGCTCCGCGTTAAGGATCTTGCGGTGCCAGGGCTGGAATGGAAGAACTCGTGACTCCCGCTGAACTCAAGGCCAAACTCGACGAGTTGATGGCCCTCCCTGAGGAGGCGGAATGGGTTGAGTTCAAGGAGGCTAAGGGCGGCTTCGACTTTGACGCGCTGGGCAGGTACTTCTCAGCGCTGAGCAACGAAGCCAATCTGAAGGGGCAGCCCGCGGGATGGCTCGTCTTCGGGGTGACCAACAAACTCCCAAGAAAGATCGTCGGTTCGAATTATCGTCAGCCCGGAACGAGCCTCGAAAAGCTGAAAGGGGAGATTGCGAGAGACTCGAATCACCAGATCACCTTTGTGGAGATCCATGAACTGCCGACACCTGAAGGGCGGGTCATCCTCTTTGAAATCCCACCCGCGCCGCGAGGCATTCCGACCGAGTGGCGGGGGCGAGTCTACGGGAGGCACGGGGAGTCTCTCAGTCCCTTGAGCCTCCAGGAGATTGATCGGATCCGTGCGCAGATTGTCAGCGAAGATTGGTCTGCCGGGATCTGCGAGGATGCTGCGTCAGCCGACCTCGATCCCCCTGCTGTTGCGTTTGCCCGCCGACAGTTCAAGGAGAAACATGTCCACCTGGCCCAGCAAGTGGATCATTGGGACGATCTGACCTTCCTGAACAAGGCTAAAGTCTGCGTCAACGGGAAGATCACCCGGGCGGCACTCATCCTTCTCGGCAGAAACGAAGCGGAACATTTCCTGGCGTCCGCGGTGGCGCGTATCTCGTGGGTTCTCAGGGACCCTGCTGGAATCGAGATGGATTACCAACACTTCGGGCCGCCGTTCATCCTGGCGGTGGATCAGGTCTTCGGGAAGGTTAGAAACCTCACCTATCGCTACCTGCCCGATGCCAGCCTTTTCCCTACAGAGGTTACCCGGTACGACCCATGGGTGATCCGGGAAACCCTGCACAACTGCATTGCCCATCAGGACTATACTCTTGGAGGGCGAATCAACGTGGTAGAGGGCCCGGAGTCGCTCCTCTTCACAAACGTCGGCACATTCCTGCCAGGAAGCGTGGAGGAGGTCATCCGCCGGGATGCTCCGCCCGAGATTTACCGCAATCGGTTCCTGGTTGAGGCCATGGTCAACTTGAAGATGATCGACACCATCGGCAGCGGCATCAAGCGTATGTTTGCGCAACAGCGGCAACGGCATTTTCCCCTGCCCGACTACGACTTATCCGAGCCGGGAAGGGTCAAGGTGCAAATCATCGGCAAGGTGATCGACGAGAGGTATACCCGCCTCCTGAGTGCCCGGTCGGATCTCGCTCTGACGGACGTCATCGCCCTCGACAAGGTACAAAAAGGCAAGGCGCTCACCGATGAGGAGTTTCGGCTGCTCAAAAAGAAACGACTGGTCGAGGGTCGCCGCCCCAATCTGATCGTCTTGGCGGAGATCGCGGCCGCCACTGAGACCAGGGCCGATTACATCAAGAAACGGGCATTCGACAAGGACCACTACAAGAAGATGGTCTTCGAGTATCTGAGGCAGTTCCGCGTGGCCGCGAGACCGGAGCTGGACACACTGCTTCTGAGCAAGCTCTCTGACGCCCTGGAAGATAGCCAGAAGAGGAATCTCATCACCAACCTGCTTCAAGAGATGCGACGCAGCGGGATCATTCGACCCGTCGGGGGCAAGCGGGGTAAGGGGGCAAAGTGGGAATTGTGTAACCCTGCCCCGGGTGGCTCAATTTAGACAAGGTTTTATACAATTCTGGAAGCGAAGAGATCCGGCAGTGCCTTGTAAATCAATGAGTTGTATTTGTATAGGTTAGGGACGATGAACCAGAGATTGGCTGGCGGTTTAGAAGACAAACGAGGCTGTCGAAGATGCCCATAGGAGGCGAGCGAGCAGGGGTTCAGAAGCCCTTCGTCTGCTATGCGGAGGAAGCGGGTTGGACCCATCTCTCGCCGGAGGAGGCGTTGCGGCTCCGCTCGGGCGGGGTGGTTAGCCCGGTGCTGGATGCCGTGCTGGTCGAGCAGCTTCAGCGGCTGAACCCCGGCATCATAGATCACCGGCGGGCCGAGGAGACGGTCAAGAAGCTCGTCCGCGTGCGGCCCAGCATCGAGGGCAACCTGGATGCCTGGGGATACCTGAAAGGGCTGAAGACCGTCTTCGTAGAGGAGGAGAAGCAGGAGCGGAATGTCAGGCTGCTCGATCAAGACCACCCGGAGGCCAACCGGTTTCATGTCACCGACGAGTTCACCTTCAGCAACGGGGTGCCGCCCGACGTCCGTGCGGACATCGTGTTCTTCGTGAACGGCATCCCCGTCCTCATCGTCGAGACCAAGCGGGCCACGGCAATGGAAGGGATTGCCGAGGCCATGGACGACATCCGCTACTACCACCAGAAAGGGCCGGAGCTTCTCGCCCTCAGCCAGGTCTATGCCCTGACCCACCTCCTCCAGTTCCACTACGGCGCCACCTGGAACCTGTCCGGCAAGGCGCTCTTCAACTGGAGGGACGAGCTGGTATCGGCAAAGGACTTCGAGGGCCTCTGCAAGTCCTTCATTGCGCCGCGGCGTATGCTGCGGACGCTGACGGACTTCATCCTCTTCACCCGCAAGGACGAGGAGCTGTCGAAGGTCATCCTGCGCCCCCACCAGATGCGGGCGGTGGAGCGCTGCGTCGGGCGGGGACGGGACCGAAAGAGGCGGCGCGGCCTTGTCTGGCACACGCAGGGATCGGGCAAGACCTACACGATGATTACTGTGGCCAAGCGCCTCATCGAAGACCCGGCCTTCGAGCACCTGACCGTCCTGATGCTTGTGGATCGCAACGAGCTGGAGGCCCAGCTTTACGGGAATCTGGAGGCCCTGGGGTTCGGCCGCGTCGAGGTCGCCCGGACCAAGGCGCACCTGAAGAAGCTGCTGGGGAGCGACCGGCGGGGGTTGACCGTCTCCATGATCCACAAGTTCGACAGGATCAAGGAGAACCTCTGCCTTCGCAAGAACGTCTTCGTCCTGGTGGATGAGGCCCACCGGAGCACGGGCGGCGACCTGGGCAATTACCTCATGGGCGCCCTGCCCAATGCCACCTACATCGGGTTCACCGGGACACCGATCGACCGGACGGCCCATGGGAAGGGCACCTTCAAGGTCTTCGGCGCCGAGGATGAGCAGGGGTACCTCGACAAGTACTCCATCCGCGAGTCCATCGGGGACGGGACGACGGTCCCGCTGCACTACTCGCTGGCGCCCAACGAGCTGCGGGTGGACCGGGAGACGCTGGAGCGGGAGTTCCTAGACCTGGCCGAGGCCGAGGGTGTCAGCGACTTCGAGGAGCTGAACCGGGTCCTGGAGCGGGCCGTCACGCTGAAGAACATGCTGAAGAACCGCGACCGGGTGGAGAAGGTGGCCACGTTCGTGGCCGACCATTTCACCCGGAACGTCGAGCCGATGGGCTACAAGGCCTTCCTGGTGGGCGTGGACCGTGAGGCCTGCTGCTTCTACAAGGAGGCGCTGGACCGGCATCTGCCCCCCGAATACTCCAGGGTGGTCATCAGCCAGGCCGGCAAGAAGGACCGGGAGATCCTGAAGAAGCACTACCTGTCGGAGGACGAGGAGAAGAAAGTCCGCAAGGCCTTCCGCGATGCGGACAAGCTTCCCAAGATCCTGAAATTGATCGTCACGGAGAAGCTTCTCACCGGGTTCGACGCGCCGATCCTCTACTGCATGTACCTGGACAAGCCGATGCGGGACCACGTCCTGCTCCAGGCCATTGCCCGGGTGAACCGGCCCCACGAGGACGCCGAGGGCCGGCGCAAGCGGTCGGGCTTCGTGCTGGACTTGGTGGGGGTCTTCGACAACCTGGAGAAGGCGCTGGCCTTCGACTCCAAGGACGTGGCGGGCGTGATCGAAGGGCTGGATGTCCTCCGGCAGCGCTTCGCTGAGCTGATGGGGACGGCCCGGGCCGAGTACCTGCCGGTCATCGCCGGCAGGACAGGCGATAAGCAGGTGGAGGCGATCCTTGAGCACTTCCGCGACAAGGAGCGCCGCCAGGAGTTCTACGGCTTCTTCCACGAACTGCAGGACATCTACGAGATCCTCTCGCCCGACGCCTTCCTGCGGCCGTACCTCCCGGAGTACGATGACTTGGTGGACATGTTCCACCTGGTCCGCAATTACTACGAGCGCGAGAAGTCTCCGGATCGGGAGTTCCTGCGGAAGACCGCCCGCCTCGTGCAGCAGCACACGAAGTCCGGCCGGATCGCAGAGCCCGAGAAGTTTTACGCCCTGACCACGGATGCGCTGGCGAAGATCGCGGGCAAGAGTCAGCCCGACACGGTCAAGGTCTTCAACCTGCTCAAGGCGCTCCACGATCTGGTGGACCAGCGTGGGAGGACCGAGCCGTACCTCATTTCCATCGGGGACCGCGCTGAGGAGATTGCCAGGGCGTTCGAGGAACATCAGATGACCACCCAGCAGGCCCTGGAGGGGCTGGAGCGTCTGGTCGCGGACCTGAAGGAGGCCGAGAAGGCCCGGGAGAAGACGGGCCTCTCGTCCGAGGGCTTCGCCGCGTTCTACCTCCTGAAGCAGGATGGCGTGGCTGAGGCCTTGCGGGTAGCGGAGCAGATGTCCGATACCTTCGGCAAGTACCCCCACTGGCAGACGAGCGAGCGCCAGGAGCAGGAGGTACGGGTCAACACTGTACAAGGCACTGATGGATGCCGGGGTGGAGAGGGTGGTTGACGGTGCCACGAAGCTGATGAAGCTCCTGCGGAGGAGCGCGCGATGAAGCAACGGGCGCTCCACCGCGAGGAGTGGGAGCCGCTTGAAGAGGCCGTCCCGAAGGATGTCCTCCGGGCTGAGGTGCAGGCTTGGGCCAAGCGGCTCCGCGTTCACCCGAAGGAGGTCCACATCCGCCCGATGAAGCGGAAGTGGGGGAGCTGCTCAACGATGGGGCGGGTGACCTTCGACAGCGGCCTGCTGCGCCAGCCCGCCGAGTTCCGGAGGTGGGTCATTGTGGAGGAACTGCTCCACCTCCGCGTGCCACACCATGGAAAACTGTTCAAATCGCTGCTCAAAGCGTACCTATCCAAAGGTTCCAGCATGGCGTAAGCGTATCCGAAGCCTGAATGCGTCAACCCGGTGTCCCCATTATGGAATGTATCCAAAAGATAGCCGCTTTCGCGTAATCTGAATGGGAAGGGAGATCGGGGGTCGATGAGAAAAACCGAAGAAGAAGCCAAGAGGATCTTCGGGGAGCGGGCGTCACGGTACACGACCAGCGCTGCGCACATCGATCCTCAGGTCCTGGCCCGGGTGGTGGAGTTGGCCGCCCCCCAGGGGGATTGGCTGGTTCTGGATGTCGCGACCGGGACGGGGCATACGGCCTTCGCGCTCGCGGCCTCTGTGCGCGCAGTCATCGGGATTGATCTGACGCCGGAGATGCTGGCAGAGTCGAAGGGGCTTCGGGCGGCCCGGGGGATTTCCAACGTGGCCTTCGGGCTGGCGGACGTCCACGATCTGCCGTTCGCCGCAGGGACCTTCCACCTGATCACCTGTCGTCGCGCCGCCCACCACTTTTCACGGATCGGGCAGGCGCTGAGCGAGATGCACCGGGTGTTGCGTGTTGGGGGCCGGCTCGTGATCGACGATCGGAGCGTGCCGGAAGACGACTTCGTGGATGCCTGCATGAATCGGCTCGATCGCTATCACGACGAATCGCACGTGCGCGAGTATCGTCCGAGCGAATGGCGGCAGCTCTTGGAAGACCACGGCTTTGCAGTAGAGGCGGTCGAAGGGTATGTGAAGCACCGTCCGCTGTCTGCGTTGACCACGGACGTGTCCCCGGAGAATGTCCGGGGAATCTACGAAGTGCTCGAGCGCTTGACCCCCGAGCAGCAGGCGGCGTTTGACCTGAGGGAAGTGAACGGCGAGCTGCATCTCAATCACTGGTATGTGATGATCTCCGGCACGAAGAGGTAGCCTGCCCGGGACTCTCCCGGACAACAACGAAGAACAGAACAACGACAACAACGAAAGGGGTGCGACAACGAAGGGGACGTTGCATTAAATGTCAAATTGTTTGACACTCGCTACACTACCGGAGGACGGCGGTTGATCTATTTCGATGCTGAACCCGATCATTCCGTGCAAGGGTTGACCGCCACTGGACCTTCTGGGAGATACCGGACCACGCGAACTTCGTTTGCGGCGTGACAGGCTGCGCAGAGCGGGGAAGCGGGTTGCCTACGCCTCTGCGCTCCCACCAACAGACATCCCCTCTCGGTAGCCAAGAGAACGCGGCTGCCGGTCCGCAACCTTCGAAGAATCCAGACGGGGAATACGGCGGACTCCCAGTGGTGGGCGGGCGATGTCGTCCATTTTCCGGATATTTTACTTATAATGCGACGTCTCCTTCCCGCGCACGTCTGCGAGCGCCTGCGTGTGCGCGGCGTCCATGTGGACGGC
>CAZXXV010000187.1:0-8139 GCA_964644725.1 uncultured bacterium | reverse complement strand
GGGCGGATCCTCCTGCAGCGCCGATCTGACAACGGCCTCTGGGGGCTGCCCGGAGGCTCGGTCGAGATCGGGGAGTCGGTGCGGGACGCCATCGTCCGCGAGGTGCGCGAGGAGACCGGCCTCGCCGTGGAGGTCGTCCGGCTGGTCGGCGTCTACTCGGATCCGACAGTCCAGATCGTCCGGTATCCCGACGGCAATGTCGTGCACTACATCAGCACGTTCTTTGCCTGCGGGATCGTCGGCGGAACGCTCCAGACCTGCGACGAGACGCTGGACCTGAGGTTCTTCGATCCGGCGGACCTCCCTGACGATCTGCTGCCGATGCACCGCATCCGGATCAAGGATGCGCTGACCAACAACCCCGCCGCCTTCATCCGCTAGGCAGCCGCCTCGATCCGTCTGGCCAGATCAAAGTCCTTGCGGGTCAGCCCGCCAGCATCGTGGGTGGACAGGTTCAGCGTCACTCGATTGTACGTGACGGTGATGTCCGGATGGTGCCCGGCCTTCTCGGCGAGACCGGCCACCGTGTTCACGAAGAACATGGCGTCCTTGAAGTTGGCAAACGTGTATTGCTTCTCGATCGCATTCCCGAGCTGCTTCCACCCCTTGAGGCGGGCCAACTGTCGCCTCACAGCCAGGGCACTCAGCTTTGCCATGATTCCCTCCCCTTTCGCGTGCCAGACGCCTTCCCCAACCAACACATCGTGGCAAACCCACGCGTCTTTTGGGCGCATTCTACCTCACTGACGGGTACCTCGAAAGGTTGGAATCTCGCGCCAACCGAACCTCCCTCTGGAACCGCAGGTCCAACACGAACAGGCGGACCGCGGATGCCGGGCTTTTGGTTTGACAGAGTATTGGTCCTATGGTACTCATCATTGCCCAATTATTCTGATAAGCGAACAGGACCCGCCCGGTGGCTTTCGCCGCCGTGTTCAATAGGATGCCGCCATGGCCGATCTCCCAACCGGCAGTCCAACCGATGGGATGAACCTGCGCAGCCGCGACCTGCACGAGCCGCTGGAACGGACGGCCCACCGTGCCCTGCTCCACGTGGTGGGCGTCTCCCACGCCGACATGGGCAAGCCCCTGGTCGCCATCGTGAACTCCTGGAACGAGGTCGTCCCGGGCCACATCCACCTCCGCGCCCTGGGTGAGCTGGTCAAACAAGGCGTGCGCGAGGCCGGCAGCATCCCGTTGGAATTCGACACCATCGCCCTGTGCGACGGGATGCTCCAGGGACACGAAGGAATGAGCTATTCGCTCCCCAGCCGGGAGGCCATCGCAGACACCGTGGAGCTCATGGTCGAGGGCCACCGCTTTGATGCCATGGTGATGCTCTCCAGTTGCGACAAGATCGAGCCGGCTCACCTGATGGCTGCCCTCCGGATCAACATCCCGGCGGTCATGCTGACAGGGGGCCCCATGGAGGGTGGCCGCTACAAGGAGCACAGCGAGATCACCCTCTCCACCATGCGGGAGTTCGCGGGACAGGTCAAGATCGGCAAGCTCACCCGGGAGGAGCTGACGGAGATCGAGAAGGCCGCACTGCCCGGACCGGGTTCCTGCTCCATGATGGGAACAGCCAACACCATGGCCTGCCTCGTCGAGGCCCTGGGGATGTCGCCACCGGGTTGCGGGACGATGCTGGCGGTTGACCCCCGCCGGCCGGCCCTGGCGCGCGAGGCCGGGCGGATGGTCATCGAGTGCCTCCGACGCGGCCTCACCCCGCGGAAGATCGTGACGCGCCGGGCCATCGAGAACGCCATGGTGGTGGACATGGCCCTGGGGGGATCCACCAACAGCGTCCTCCACCTGCTGGCCATTGCCCACGAGGCCGGCATCCCGCTGGACCTGGACGAGTTCGATGCGGTGGCCCGCCGGGTGCCCCACCTGTGCAACGTGAAACCGTCGGGGAAGTACGCCGTGGGCCGGATGGACGAGGCCGGCGGGCTCCCAGCGCTCATGCAGGAGCTGCGTGAACTCCTGCACCTGGATGTCCTGACGGTGACGGGCAAGACACTCGGCGAGAACATCGCGGGTACCTTCGTCACGAACCGGGAATTCATCCGCCCGCTCTCCGATCCCCTGTTTCCCGAGGGGAGCCTCGCCGTCCTGCGGGGCAGCCTGGCGCCCGACGGTGCGGTGGTGAAACAGACGGGCATCCGCTTCAAGACCATGTTGCAGCACCGGGGTCCGGCCCGCGTCTTCGAGAACATGGAGGAGGCCGTCCGCGCCTTCATGGGGGACGTGGTGAAGCCGGGCGACGTGGTGGTGGTGCGCTACGAGGGGCCCAAGGGCGGTCCCGGCATGCGGGAGATGCACCAGATCACCTCGATCATGGTGGGCATGGGCCTGGACGAACATTGCGGCCTGGTGACGGATGGTCGGTTCTCCGGCTCGACCCGCGGGCCGTGCATCGGCCACATCTCCCCCGAGGCGGCCGAGGGTGGGCCGATCGCCCTGGTTCAGGACGGGGACCTCATCGAGTACGACATCCCGAACCGGCGCCTGGATCATCTGGTACCGGCGGACGAGCTGGCGCGGCGCCGTGCCGCCTGGAATCCCCCCAAGCGCGAGCTCAAGGGCATTCTGGCGCGGTACGCGAAACTGGCCGAGTCGGCATCCAAGGGCGCAATCCTGCGTGAACCGATAGGCGGGTGAGTCATCATGGGTAAGGCAGAGAACGGCGGCGCTCGCGAGGGGCGGGGTGGGCGGCAATCGACCAGCACATTCCCGAACCGGTCCATCCCGCTCTACTACCAGCTCGAGAACATCCTGCGGTCCAAGATCGAGGGCGGCGAGGTCCTGCCCAACCACAAGCTTCCCACCGAGCAGGAGCTGTCCCGCGAGTACAAGATCAGCCGGGCCACCGTCCGGCAGGCCCTGGCGGCCCTGGTATCCGAAGGGCTGCTGTTTCGGAAGCAGGGGAAGGGCACCTTCGTCACGGAGAAGGCCGCCCAGACGAAGTCGGTGAAGGTCACCGGCTTCACGGAGGACCTGTTCACCGAGGGGCACCGGGCCGAGGTCCGGGTCCTGGAGATCCGGCAGGTCCCGGCGCCGGAGCGTGTGGCGGCGGTGCTGCGCATCCCCACCGGGGAGGAGGTCGTGCGATTCAAGCGCGTGCGCTCCCTGGACGGCGCCCCGTTCTCCTACGTCATCAACTACATGGTGCCCGAGATCGGCCAGAAAATCACCGAGCGGGAGTTGCAATACCACACCATGCTCCACCTCCTGGAGGAGAAACTGGGGATTCCCCTGGGCACCATCCGCCATTCCGTGGAAGCGGTCAAGGCAGATGTGGAGGTCGCCTCGCTCCTGGCGGTCAGTGTCTTCGAGCCGGCCTTGTACATGGAGACCGCGGTCTATTCGTCAGAGGGGCGGGCGGTCGAGGCCGTGGACACCTTTTTCCGCTCCGACCGCTACCGGTACACCGTGGAACTCATCCGCAGCCAGCAACTCCGCAAGGATCGGGCGAAGCGGCGGTGAGACAGCCATCAGCTTTCAGCGGTCAGCGATCAGCCGAAACGACGAAACGGGGCAGCCGAATTGGCCGCTCCGTTTCGTTTCCGCGTCGGGTCCTTCAAGCTGAATGCTGACTGCTGATCGCTGACGGCTACAAATACTGCCCGTAGCGGATCTTCTCGATGATCTCCTTGGTCTTGCGGTACTCCTCGATGGTGTGCTGCATGTCCTCCGTGGTGACGGGGCCAGGCTGGAGACCGGCCCCCTCCTGCTGAACCTTCCCCTCTAGGGCCTTCTGCACGATCTCCGCAATATCGGCGCCGCTCATCTTCACCGTCCGCGCCAGGATGGCGTCGAAATCCAGGTCGGCGAAGAGCTTTCGCCCGGCGATGGCCTCGGCCCGGTCCAGGTGGATCTGGAGGATCTCTCGCTTCCCCTCGTTCTCCGGCAGCGGGACCTCGATCAGCCTGTCGATCCGGCCCGACCGGATCAGGGTGGGATCCACGGCGTCGGGCCGGTTCGTCGAGGCGACTGCCAAGATGTCTCCCGAGCGGCCGATGTCGTCGAGTTGCTCCCCGATGCTGTTGACGAGGCGGCGGCTGGCGGCCCGCAACTCTTCCGGGGCTGCGCGGTCGAAGACCAAGTCGTCGATCTCATCCAGGAAGAGGATGCAGCGCCCGCTCTCCTTGACCTGGCTGAAGACCTCCTGCAGCACCTCCCAGGACCCGGCATACCACTTGGTGACGACGTTCGTCACGCGGACGTGGAAGAAGACCGCCTCCGACTCGCGCGCCAGCGCCTTGGCGAGGAGGCTCTTGCCTGTCCCGGGCGGGCCATAGAGCAGGACACCGTTGGGGGGCTGTGTCCCCCATTTCTTGTGGAGATCCGGGCTCTTGAGGGCAAAGACCAGGCCGGCGATCCCCTGCTTGGCCCGCGCCAGGCCGCCGATGTCCTTGAAGGAGACCTCCGGCTGCATGGTGATCTCGATCTTGCCCTTCATCTCGCCGAACCGCTTCGCCAGCCGCGCCAGGAAGTCCTCGAGCTGCCGCCGCAGCAGGGCAGGCGTGTGGCCGGTGAGCATTTTCCGTTCGACCATCGGTGGCACCTCGTCAGATGGGATGGTACATAACACGAAAACCAGTGACAAGGGAAAAGGTCATCATCTCAGCGCCGGGATCAGACGGATTCGGCGGCGGGGCTTCATTCGAGGGGACGGCCGCCTGGAAAGCCAGGCCTTCCATCCAAGGGACAAGGCGGCATTGGCAGATGCCCGGATCGCGTCCCCGTTCAATCATCCACCGAGCCGGCGGCGCGTAAGAACGACCCCTGCATCTTCTGCATGAGGGCGGGGATGTCGGTGGTCAGGATGACCAGGTCGTGTTTCCGCCCCTGGAGATCCACGATGTGGTTCGCCAGGCGCGCCTCCTGCTGGAAGCCGAGCTTTTCGAACACCTTGATCGCGGCAACTTGGTCCGCCACCATCTCGGCGACCATCTTATCGAGGCCGAACTGCAACGCCAAATAGAAGATCTCCCTCGCCATGGCAGAGGCCAAGCCGCGCCGCCGAAAGTACGCGTCCGTCACCACGCGGATCTCTCCCACGTGACGCATCCAGCCGTAGGGCTGCCGGTGCAAGGTTGCGTTGCCGACGATGCGTCCCTCGCATTCCGCCAGGATCGGGAGGACCCGGTCGTAGTCCAGATCCCGCGCCCAAGCCTCGATGATCTCGGCACGGGTGACGTCATCCTTCAGGAAATGGCGATCTTCCGGCGACAGCCGGCGGAAGAACGCGAGGAGCTCGTCCCTGTCCTCCCGGACCATGGGACGCAGGGTCACGACGGTATTGTCGCGAAGGGTGACCTCTTTCGGAAATTCCCTGAGAGGCATCGCGGACCTCCTCAGGCCAACGCCTGCATTGGCCCCACTGCTGAAATAACACAAAGCCTAGCAGAGATTGCGCTCAAGGCGCAAGAGAGAGCTGGCCCTCGGTCGAATGTCAGGAACTTCAGGCCAGCAATAGCGGGGGCTGGGGAGCAGGGGAGCGGAGGAGATATAGGGTCCGCCAGGGGACCCCCCCTACCCTGCTGAGAGCAGATTGACGAGCATCTGGGCGTTGGTGACGGCCTGCCCGCGGGCGTGATTGTTGAAAAACGCATAGCACTTCTGCGTCGCCTCGGCCAGGGAGCGGATCTTGGGAACCCATTCGAGAAGTTCTGCTTCGCTGTAGAGGTAGTCATAGCGTTCCCAGGCCTCAGCGTGGGTCCACCATTTCTGGCGATTCCGACCGTGGAACCGGACGTAGGCGATGGATGATGTGGCCCGCACCACGGGCGGCGGGAGGTTCGGCAAACGCGGCTCATCCACGCAGCAGTACACCACGCCCAAGTCGCGAAGAAGCGCGAACGTCTCGTCGGTGGTCCAGCTCCGGTGGCGGATTTCCACTACCACGGGGCCAGGGGCGAGATCTGAGGCGATGCGGCGAAGGAAGTCGGTGTTCGCGGCCGTGGCCTTGAACGAGAAAGGGAACTGGACCAGAACGCAGCCCAGGACGCCGGCCTCCCGAAGCGGAGCGATGGCTTCCCGGAAGAGAGGGAGCGCGTCCGCGTACTTGTCTCGGGCGTGGGTCATGTCCTGATGGGCCTTGACCGAGAATTCCACACGGCCCTCGGCCCGTTTCGCCATGGCGGCCATGTTCCTGGGCGGCGGGATGTGGTAGTAGGTGGAATTGATCTCCACGGCCGGAAAGTGCCGGGCGTAAAACTCCAGCATCTGCTGCTGAGCCAGCCCCTCTGGGTAGAACGGCCCACGCCACTCCGGGTAGCTGAAGCCGCTGGTACCGACCTTGATGGTTTGAGAGCCAGGCGGGGGGGCCGCCGACACGACGCTGTTTACCTGTGCGCCTGTGTTAAAGAGCTGAGACCGCGAATACTCCGTTGCCATTTCCTCTCCGGGGTTCGGCGAAGCCGTGCGTTAAACCCCGCCGGTGTAGCCGCACGTCCCCATTCGCGGTGAATTCACGACGGGGAGCCACACACCTTCCTCATCGCACTTATGCTCACCAGAATGGGCCGCACAGTAGAAGGCTCTGTCCTCGCCGAGGCAGAAGGGGCACACCAGCGTGGCCGGCTGATGACAGACTTCACACAGCCAAACCGGGGGATCATTCCGAGCCAGCAGGCGCAACAATGATCGTCCGATCACGCCCTCCCGACTTCCCATCACTCGAAGGTTCAGGTACGTGGTGGATCCAAAGTCGTACTCGTAGCTGAACTTGTGGCCGTCGGGTCTGAGAACCTCTCCGATCTTGTAGTTCATGCTGCGATCTTCCCGAAAGTCGTCGAAAGGATCGTCTATGGGGATCGTGAATCTCATCTGGTCGATGTTGAATGCGCTCAGGTGACCACAGCATTCCAGCCAGATATCCCGCAAGAAACGATCCAATCGGTTCAGCGTGGCATCGGCCTTCATCTCGAGATCCAGCCAGTACATCGGGGCACCCGCGCCTTCAACGCGAAGATGGTAGAGCCGAGTCGGCGTTCCCTTGGAGGCATCGTGTGCCGCAGCGCAAGTGCGTACGTGTCGTACCATCGCCGCCTTGCCGCTCCGGTATCCACAAAGCACGCAGGTTCCCGGGGATTTGCTCTTGGCCATTTCGTCAGCCTCCCCTGTAAGGGATTGGTGTCCGGTGCCAACCTCGCGGGGATGCTATCACAAATCCCTCACCGTAGCGCGAGGAAATCCCGCCACCGCTCTTCCCTCAGGGGTAAGTATTCTGCCGATCGAGGATCCATCCTGTACCCGACGACTGGAGGGTGGCTCACCCGGGTACCATGCCGCATGTCCTGAACCCTCGTCCCCGGGCACATCTATCCCCCGCTCAAATCGAACTATTCGAGCACCACGCTTTTTCCCGCTAGGCATCCGACGAGAGCGTAAAGCCACTAAAGCCGCAACCTCCCCGCCACGGGCGACCTACCACATGCTCGACCGAGGCACCGTCTTCGACATGGAGAAGTTCATGGCCGCGTGACGGAAGAGAGCGGGTGAGCCCCACGTCTAACTCGAGCCCCGTGGGCCGAGCCGGCACGGACCCGATCCCGGCACGAACGGCGTTGCGCCCGTGAGCGCGCACAGAGGTCATCGGCCAATCGTCCGGCAGCCCCTGCGCTTGATTGGACACCCGCTCTCTCTCCGGCCATCGCATCAGGAAGGGCTGATGGTCGATCTTCCCGGAACTCTGCCCCTCACCCGAGCCCGGAGATAACTGCCCCGTGAGGCTCAGCCTCTCGAGGTCACACCTCTTGATTGGGACGGCATGAGGGAACCGATGTGTTTCTAGGCCGCGGGCGGACTCGCGTCTTCCCGCTACGCCGCCCTGTCGGATCGTCGGATCCGGTGGGACCACGGCCACTCAGCCTCGATAAGTGTTTGGTGCAGGTTCCCGGAGCCTGCCCCTGAACGCCGAAACGAAGTCAGAGAGCCGAGAGAAGAAGGAACAAAGGCCCCAGAGAAGGAAAAGGAAAAATCGGCTATGGAGTCGTGTGCGTATTGACAGCCGGGGGCCTTATATTACCAGGAGCGGTTTATAGATGACACCAGGTGGCCTCTAACTGCCTCGGCGAACAGCATCGCCAGGCAAGCGGCAATGTCACCTATAAAGCGCTCCCATTAGTA
>CAZXXV010000186.1:0-8144 GCA_964644725.1 uncultured bacterium | reverse complement strand
TGGTCCGCTGTCCACGGGTCGCCCCCATCCCCGCACCTTCGGGACGTTTGCCCGCGTCCTGGGTCACTATGCGCGGGAGGCGGGCCTGTTCGATCTGGCCGCCGCCATCCGCAAGATGACCTCCGATCCGTGCCGGCGTTTCGGCCTCAGGGACCGCGGATGGCTTCGACCGGGGTACGCGGCCGACGTCGTGCTCTTCGACCCGGACCGGGTTCGTGATACGGCGACCTACGAGGAGCCGATCCGGTATCCCGTCGGGGTGCACACGGTCCTGGTGAACGGTGTCCCGACGGTCGAAGCCGGAGAACACACCGGCGTACGGGCCGGCCGAATCCTCTGCCGCTCGGCCAATACACGCTAAAGCGTTCGGGTGTTCGAATGTTCTCGGAATCCGTGTACAACCGAACGCCCGAACCGTCGAACGTCCGAACGCTCTTGGGAAGGGAATAATGCGCCCACGCATCGGCATCACATCCTGGCATCGGGACGACAAGGATAGGCTGGAGCGCTGGGAGGCGATCCGCGACACCTACACGGGAGCCATCCGCACGGCGGGCGGCGTACCGCTGATCCTCCCGATTGCGGACGATGACCCGGATCTCATCACGAACTATCTGGAGGCGGTTGATGGCCTGCTCTTCACGGGCGGGGAGGACGTGGCCCCCGCCTATTACGGCGAAGCGCAAGAGGAGCGCTGCGAGGAACCGGACCGCGAGCGGGACCTCTTCGAGATCCACCTCGCAAGGGCGGCCCTCTCGCGCCGGATGCCGATCCTGGGGATCTGCCGGGGACTCCAGCTACTCAACGTCGCGGCCGGGGGCACGCTGTATCAGGACATCCAGTGCCGACCGGGCACCAAGGCGTACCACGCGGCGAGCACAGCCGATCGGCAGAAGTTGATCCACGCCGTCCGCATCCTGCCGGGCACCCGCCTGCATGCCATCATGGGCGTCATCGAGTCCCGGGTCACCAGCACGCACCATCAGCTCGTCAAGGATCTCGCCCCGGGCTTCCGCGTCACGGCCGAGAGCCAGGAGGACGGCATCGTGGAGGGCATCGAGCAGCCGGACCATCCATTCCTAGTGGCCGTGCAGTGGCACCCGGAGCGGATGTACCGGGATCACGCGGAACACCTGGCGCTGTTCCGAGGGCTGGTCGCGGCCGCCGTGGCGACACGGGGCTGATGCCGGGGGCCAGGGATCAGTCCGCCTCCGGCGGACCGACCCCCAACCCCGATGGAGCGATTGGGTCAGGGAGTCCCCTCGAGCAGTTGCCTGATTGCCTCCAGAATGGGCCGGAGATTGCCCCCCTTGGGCAGGAAGTATTCGGCCTTCGTTTCGTAGGCCAGGATGGCGAAGCTTTCCTCCAACCGTCCGCTGTAGAGGATGATCGGGATCTTCTGCAATACCGGATCGCCCTTGATCAGCGTGGCGACGCGAAACCCATCCATCCCGGGCAAGCTCACATCCAGAACGATCAGATTCGGCCGCTGCTCCCGCACCGCACGTAGCCCCTCCTCACCGTCTGCGGCCGTCAGGACCCGATACCCCTGATGCCGCAGCAGCTCCTCCATGCTCTCCCGCACGGTCGGATCATCGTCCACCACCAAGAGTGTCTTGGTCTCAGGGTTCATTGTGAATGCTCCGCCGTGAGGATCGCTTGCAGCAGTCGCTGATGCTCGGCGTTGCCCACGATGGCCTGCGCCGCCTCCACGTCCACCGGGCTGCGCCGTGCCTCGAGCCATTTCCGCAACCGAGCGATGCGGTCCAGGGAGGCCGCCAGCCGCACCTCGGAGAGACGGCGACCCTTGACCGCGGCCTCCACCGCCGCCACGGCCGCCTGTTGCCGCCCGGGGTCGCGACAGATGAGGATCAGATCCCCACCGGCCTCGAGGAAGCGGACGGCGGCTTCGCCGAGGTCGAGGCGGGCGGCGATCGCCTCCATCTCCAGGTCATCGCTCACCACCACCCCGTCGTAGCCCAGCTCCTCTCGCAAGATGCCCGTGATGATGCGGCGGGACAGGCTGCTTGGCGTCTCGGGGTCCAGCGCCGGGCAGAGGAGGTGGGCCGCCATCACGGCCGGCACGCCGTCCCGGATCGCCCGCCGGAACGGAACGAACTCCACCGCGCGCCAGCGTGCCGGGGACTGCGAGCTTTCCGGCAGCGTCAGGTGGGAGTCCGCGACCGTCTCGCCGTGGCCCGGGAAGTGTTTGGCCGTGGCCAGGATGCCGGCGTCGGCGAGCCCCTGAATGGCGGCCGCACCCAAGCGGGCCACGCGATCCGGATCGTGGCTGAAGGCCCGATCGCCGATGATGGGATTGCGCGGGTTGGTGTGGACGTCCAGGACGGGTGCGAGATTCCACGTGAACCCCGCGGCGCGGAGTTCGCGCCCCACGGCCCGGGCCAGATCCCTCGTGAGCGCCTCATCGTCGATGGCTCCGAGGGTCGCCGCGGCGGGCGGGGCAAGAAACGGCGCGGGCAGCCGGCTGACCCGCCCTCCTTCCTGATCCACACCGACGAGCAGGGGGAGATCGGCTGCGGCGTGCAGCGCGGCCGTCAGGCGGCAGATCTGCGGGAGATCCTGGAGATTACGGCGAAACAGGATCACCCCGCCGAGACCCGACTCTAGCAGGGGGCGGAGATGGTCGGGCAGCGTGACCGCGTCGAAACCGAAGCAGAAGAGCGACGGGATCGGGCTGGGCCTCATCCGCCCTCCCTGGCGCCGTCCCGGGCGATGCGGAAGGCCTGCCGGAAATCCTCCAGTTCCTCCGGCCGGACGTCGGACCACGTCCGGATCTCCTGGTAGAGCCCTTGGGGGTCCTTCGTCATGCGCTGGCTGACGACCTGGGCGGCGGCCGTCAGATTCCCCACGCGGCGGTCGATGATCCCGTGCAGCAGTGGCGCCAGGACCTTCAGGATACCGTGAGCCACGGCGTTGTCCAGGCGAAGGAAGAGCTGGGGGTCCACCTCCACGTAGGATTCGTTGCCGTCCCACCGCTCCTGGTACTCCAGGGTGAAGACCATGCTGCCCGACAGCTTCAGGAGGTGAGCCAGGGAACGGAACTCGCCCCCGACGAAATAGATCCGCCGCTCCGGCGCGCGGGCCACCAGACGGAGGCTTCCGCGCAGCGCCCCCATGTCATCCACGGCATAGAACCCGTTGCCCTTGTCGGTGATGTGGTAGCCCTCCAGGGGTGGGTGGAGGTGCCGCGCCAGAGCGGCGGCGAAGGAAGGCCGGTCCATAATCCATTCGGTGTTCTTGAGGGTCCCGATGAATCGGGCCGTCTTCAGTTGGCGCGCGAGGGTGTACCGTTCCACGACCTCGCGCGTGGCCGCATCGTCGACAGCCAGGCCGATGATGGTGGAGGCCCCACGCGCCTGGGTCGCCAGGGCCAGCATCAGGCCGATGATCCCGACCCAGCGCCGCCACCTCGGCCATCTCGTCGAAGCCCGGAGGCCTTGCACCCTCCGACCATTTGACACGCGTGCGCCGCGCGCACTATAAGGGGCCTGCGACTGGCCGGTCATGGACGAGCAATTCCCCCCGAACGGCGATGGCCCGCAGCGCTGAGGCTGCATGAAGACCACGACGAAGCTGTACTGGGTGGCCGTCCTGTATTTCGCCGAGGGATTCCCCTTCGGCATCGTGAATGACGCCCTGCCCGTATTCTTCCGCATCCACGGTATCCGCCTGGCCGACATCGGTCTGCTGAGCCTGGTGGGGTTGCCCTGGACGCTCAAGTTCCTCT
The DNA here is from genome assembly GCA_964644725.1 of uncultured bacterium. Taxonomy (GTDB): domain Bacteria; phylum Methylomirabilota; class Methylomirabilia; order Methylomirabilales; family 2-02-FULL-66-22; genus 2-02-FULL-66-22. The sequence goes on along the minus strand of CAZXXV010000186.1, from coordinate 4,396 downwards.
GGGCTCCGGCCGTCGACCTCTGGGGCCGACGCCGCACCTGGGTGGTGGGATGCCAGATCCTCCTCGCCCTCGGCCTGCTGGCCGTCCTGGCGGTGGACCCCTCGCACGTCAACGCCATCCTCTGGGCGGTCGTCCTGGGCCTCGCCTTCTTCTCGGCCACCCAGGATATCGCCATCGATGCCTACACCATCGAGCTTCTGGACGAGAAGGAGATGGGGCCGGCCAACGGCGTACGGGTGACTGCCTACCGGGTCGCCCTCATCGCGGCCGGCGGACTCTTCGTGGCGCTGGCCGGCCTGATCGGCTGGCCGGCGGCCTTCGTGGGAGCGGCCGCGATCATGGCCGTCACCTGCCTGCTGTCCTGCCGCCTGCCTCACGCGAACTCCGAACCGGTGACCCGGGCGGTGGCAACCCCGAGGACCGGAGCCATCGGGCAGGCCGTCTGGACGCCCGTCCAGCAGTTCTTCGGCCACCCTGGGTTTTTCTCCGTGATGCTGTTCGTGCTGGCGTTCAAGCTGGGGGACATGGCGCTGGGCCCGATGGTTCGCCCGTTCTGGGTGGACCGGCATTTCACTCCGATCCAGATCGGCGCGGTGCCCGGCACCCTGGGGGTGGTGGGCACGATCCTGGGTGCGCTCCTGGGCGGCGGCCTCACCGCCCGCTGGGGGATCTTCCGCGCGCTCTGGGTGCTGGGGATCGCTCAGGCGGCCTCGAACCTGGTGTACGCTGCCGCCGCGGCCCTCCCGCCCTCAACCCCGCTCATGTACACGGCCTCGATCGTCGAGTCCTTCTGCGGCGGCCTGGGCACGGCGCCCTTCCTGGCCTTCCTCATGAGCATCTGTGACAAGGCCCACGCCGCGACGCAGTACGCCCTCCTCAGCGCGCTCTTCGGCCTCACGCGGGTGATAGCCGGTGCGGTGTCGGGCTGGGCGACCGAGGGGATTGGCTATGCCGCCTACTTCACCCTGACGTTCTTCCTGGCCTGGCCCGCCCTCATCCTGTTGCCCTGGGTCCGGCGCTGGGCCGTCACGCGCGCGGCTGAGGCACCGACCGCACACCCGAGCCCGTGAACCCCTCCTGGCAGGCTTCACCTCTCCGTGGAGCTCAACGAATCGATGCAAGCAGGGTAGGTGTGCACGGAAGGCCCGTACCGCCCGACGTTCCCGCGGCCGCCGCGTCCCACGGCTACCAGAGGTGTTCTCGTCGGTCGAAGAACCGGCGAAACCCGTCCCGGTCGCAGGCTGCCGCCGCGAAGCGCTTCAACCCCTCCTTCAGGGACTCCGTGTCCGTCGCGACGGACAGCCGCAGGTAATGGAGATGCTCCGTGCCGATACGGCCGAAAGACTTCCGATCCAGCGTGGCCACCTGGTACTCGAAGAGGAGGAACATCTGGAAGAGGGTGGACGGACTGGTCTTCTTCTTTGTCTCCGGCGGTAGGCTCTGGAATGCCTTCATGATCCCGAGGCGCTCGCACACGCCGGCGATGTTCGGGAACACGTAGAAGGCCCCTTTCGGATTCTGGCACCGCACGCCCTCGATGCCGTTCAGGCCCTTCACCACGAGATCCCGCCGCTGCTGGAAGACCGCGACCATTTCCCCGATCGCCTTGGCGGCCAGGGGCGATTCCAGTCCCAGGCGGGCCCCTTCCTGGTTATAGGCGGGGATGCAGGAGAAGTAGTTGATATTCAGGTTCCGGAAAAGGTCCGCCTCTTCCGCGGTCGGGAACAAGGCCCAGCCGATCCGGCCCCCGGTCCAGGCGAAGCTCTTCGACGCACCCCCGACCAGGATCGTGATCTTTTCCATCCCTGGACAGGAGGCGATGCTGTGATGCTGGCTCCCATCGAACAGGATGTGCTCGTAGACCTCGTCAGAATACACCCGCACGTCGTTTCCGCAGCGCTTCAGGATAACGTCCGCGATCTCCTGCAACTGCTCCCGCGAGGCCACCCCGCCCGTCGGGTTGGACGGGAAGTTGAGGTAGATCAGCTTGCTCCGCTCACTGAGGAGCGGAGCGATTTCCTTCCCTGACAGGCTGAAACCCTTCTCCTCGTCCAGGTAGATGGGCTGAGGCTTCGCCTCGACGTAGGCGATGAAGGATTCGTAGATAGGGAAACCCGGGCTCGGATAGACCACCTCGTCTCCCGGATCGCAATACGTTTGCTGGCAGAAGCCGATGGGGGGCTTGGCGCCGGGGAAGACCACGACGCGGTCCGGCGTGGCCTTGATCCCGCGAGTCTCGCTGAAGTACTTCGCGACCGCCTTACGGAGCGGAAGGATCCCCTGGGGATCACAGTAGTGGGTGTTGTCGAGGTCGATCTGTCGCTTCACCTCGTCTTTGATGAATTGCGGGATGGGGAAGTCCGGTTCCCCCAGGTTGCACTTGATGACCCGCTTTCCCTGCTCCTCGATGGATCGGATATACGGGCCGATCTTGAAGGCGTTCTCGGTATCGATGAGTCCGACGCGCTTGGCTAACAGTGCCACGGTACGCTCCTTTCGCTCGAAACCGATCTGTTGCCCTCTCCTCACCGCTCCCCGCGATCTCCATCTCTCATCCCCGCCACCGGGCGTCGGGCGAACGGCGCAGGCGATCTGGCCCCATCAGGTCAGGCTGGCGTCGATGGCTTGCCCTTCTCCAGCGCGATGCGGACCATGTTGATCAACCGCTCTCCGGACACGCTCTTCAGGACGGTGATCTCCGCGCCTGCCCTGAAGGCCTTCTCGTTCAGCTTGATGTCTTGCGTCGCGGTGAGGATGACGACCGGGATATGCCTGAGTTCCTCGTCTTGCTTCAGCTTCTCGCACACGGCAAAGCCGTCCATCCCCGGCATCTCGATGTCCAGTAGGATGAGATCCGGCTTGTGCTGCTTGGCCCGAGCCAGACCCTCGGCGCCGTTGGTGGCGGCCAGCACGCGATATCCCTGCTGCTTGAGCAGGTTCTGCTGCATGGTCACGAAGAACGGTTGATCGTCAATGATCAGAATCGTCTTCGGGTGGGATCCTGCCGTCGGGGTGGCCATGCCTCGCGCTCCTCTCCTTCCCAGGCGGGCCATGCGGACAGCCCAAGGATTTCGGCGGACGCGACATCATCTCTCGCCCGGACCTGCGGGTTCCTCGTGCAGGTCGGGATCATGCTCATGACAGGTACTCTTGCAGGATCCCGGCGGCCACGTCCGCCCCATTGGCCGGCAGGTCGGACCACGTGCGGGGCAGGCGCAGCAACGCGTCCAGGCCGCCCCGCCAGTTCCCGGCGAGGAGGTCGTCGTTTCCGATGAAAGCGGCGACCCCGAACCGTTCAAGCCCTGCCACCAGGGCGCCGTATTCGGCGAACTGGCCCCGGGCCGTGTACAGCACGGGCGTCCGGTTCGCCAGGCAGTCCGAGACGATCCCGTATCCGGGCTTCGTGATCACGGCGTCCGCCTGAGCCACCAGATCTTCGTACATGAACCCGTTCAATGTCACCACCCGCACGTTCCGGATCGGCCGGGGCGTCGGCTGGGTGGTGAGAAAGCAGTATTCGCTGAGCGCTTCCACACGATCGAAGTCAATGCCCCGGATCTCGAAGCCGCCGAAAGAAAGGAGGATCACCGGGCGGGAACTATCGAGGCGCAGCATGCGCCGGACCTCCGCCCGCGACCGGCCGGCGCGTCGCGCGATCATGGGGATGTCCCGGATCACCTTGAACGCCTCGCAGTCCCCGTGGAAGGGCAGGCGCAGGAACAGGTCCGCCTGCCCGTAGGCCTCGCGGATCTGTTCCAGGATCGGCGCGTGCCCAGGAAGCCCCCGGACGTAATCGGCGTAGATCCAGTCCCATGAGAAGTTGCTGATGCCGATGGCCGGCAGGCCCGCCTGCTGCGCCACCAGGAACGCCGCGGGCGGGATGTCGGCGACGACCAGGTCCACCCCGTCGCGACGCAAGATCTCGGCTTCCTCCTGGATGGCGGATGGTTGCGATTCGAGGAGCCGGGCGTACGCCTCCAGCGTTGCGACCAGGTCCATGTGGATGGAGTCAAGCTGGATGACCCCGACATCGAGGGCCCGAGGCCGGATGCGAAAGTCGCAGGGGAGGTTCATCCGAAACAGCCACTCCGGCGCCGTGGAGATGAGGCTGAGCTCTAACCCCGGCGTTTGCCGAGCCAAAGCAAAGGCCACGGCCGCCATGCGGGTGGCGTGTCCGAATCCGTGACCGGTGATGTAAAAGGCGACATGTGGCATGGCGATCTCGAAACCCAGCTAAGTATATTGAATCCGGCCTGCAATGCAAGGCAATTGCCGGCACCCTACCCCTGGCCCCCGATCCCCGGACCCCCAGGGAAGATCAACGACCCTTGCCCTGGAGGATCTCGTAGGCCTGCTGGATGGCGAGCAGTTTCTTGTGGGCCAACTCTTGGAATTC
>CAZXXV010000185.1:0-8148 GCA_964644725.1 uncultured bacterium | reverse complement strand
CCATCCGCCTCCAACGAAACCAGTCAGCTTGAAGCGGACCAGACCCTACCGCGACACAGGTCGCGGGTCAAGCGGCAGAGAGACTGCGAGGAAAAGTCGTGTTCTTGGAATTCAGCCGCGGAATCGTGCCGAAGGGGGAATCATTTTCAGGACCATTTCTGCGGTTACAGTCCTCATGCCTAGCTCTACCAATTTTCCTTGTGTTTTCAGCAGGTTAAACCGTGGTCCCGAATGATGGGGGATGACCCAGAGTGACCGCATTTGACACGCATTGTGCTCCCGATTTACTCCCGCCTTAAAGTGTGGCCCCGCGGGCAGGACTCGAACCTGCGGCCAAGCCTCACGGCTCACAACCATGTGATTATGGAACCCAGGTTAGACCGCGGGTAGATCCTGCAATATGGATGGGCTGGCGAGGAGGTCCACGGAAGGATTCTGAGCCGTCCTCGGAGTCCTAAGGTCACCTCGGGCTAAAACGTCGCGAGCTTACTCCAGCTTCAGGCTCACCGACACCCCGTCGCGGATCGGGAGGATCATGGTGTAGAGGTTGGGAATGAGCATGTTGTCGCTGATAAAGTATCCGCCTCGGCGCACGCGCGGGACCGCCTTGTGAAATGCCTTCGGGTACTGCTCCTTGTCCACGTCGTTGAAGATGATGTCGAATTCCCCCGGCAGCCGATCCAGGATCTGGAAAGCATCGCCTACCTCGAACCGCGCCCGGCAGCGCACGCCGCCCTGGCGGAAGAACTCGCGGGCCTGGGCCATGTTCTGTGCCGAGCCCTCGGTGAGGATCAACTCCCCATCCTCGGGCAAGGCGCGGGCGAACCAGTACGCGGAATAGCCGAACCCGGACCCCAGCTCCATGATCCGTCGCGCGCCGATGCTCTTGGCCAGCAGGCACAGCATTCGCCCGACGAGGGGTCCCACGATGGGAAAATCGCCTGCCTGCCCCTGATGCTCCATCTCGGCCAGCACGGCATCCCGGGTCGTCTCCAGGCTCTCGAGATACTTTCGATATGCGGGAAGACGATATCGCCGCCGCGACCGTGGGGCTCCGCCTCATCTCTCTTAGAAGATCTTGGCGCCAAGGGGTACCTCCTTTTCCGGGAAGAACGAACCGCTAAGACGCCATGGCCGCCAAGATTACCTGGCAATTGGGCACACCCAGGGGGTACCCGGCGCACCCAGAGGGTACCCGGCAACTTGGAACCCCTGATTGCCAGATTGCCGGGCTGCCTGATTGACTTGCCATGGCGTTCCGGGTACCCAGCGCCAGCGCTGGGTGTCCTTGGCGGTTAGCATTTTCCCTCGAACCCCCCAGATCCGCATGTTATAGTGACGCGAATCCTTTGGCGTCCGAGGGGGCCCTCTGTGACAAAAAAGACCCGACGATTGCTGGAGATCCTGGTTCTGTCGTCAGGCCTGGGCCTGGTCGGGGTCGCGGTCATGATCTACGTGACGTGGCCGGCCAATACCCTTGGGAACTACATTCGGGACCGACGGAACCGCGAGGCGAACATCCGCGCCCTGGAGTGGCGGACCGGCAGAGAGACCGATCCGCAGGCCCGCGCATTCTACCAGGCCTGGTTGGCCGAGGAAAAGGGCGACCTGAACGGGGCCATCCGGGGCTTTCAAGCGTTGCGCGATGAGGCACAACCGGGAACGAAGCTCCATCTCAAGAGTTCCCTCCGGCTGGGCCTCGCGTACGGCCAGAACCATCAGCCGGAGCAGGAGCTGGCCACCTATCAAGCGTTGATGGATCAGTACCCGGGCCCGAGCCGATTGAGCCAGGCGACCTTTTACCTCCGCCAGGGCGATAGGGACCGGGCTCGCGTGCTGCTCGACGAGGCCCTGGCCCAGGACGAGAGGGACGACAGTCTGGGATCCGATCGCCAGTTTGCCCAGTATCTCCGGGCCATAGTGGGATCCAAGGACCACGAGGCAACTTCCGTCTCCCGCTGAAGCGCGGAACACCCATGTTCTGTCCGGTGTGCGGCAGCGAGTACGTACCAGGAATCCTGACCTGCGCAGACTGTGATGTGCCGCTGGTCCCCGATCCACCTGTGGACGACGAAGAGATAATCCTTGACGATCCCGTCGTCACCGCCATCGAGGTGTGGAACCCCGCCGAGGCTGAGATCGTCTGCTCCCTGCTCCAGGCGCACGGGATCCCCTGCATCCTGAAGGCAGAGAATCAATACGCCGTGGACGCCACCTATACGGTCGGGCCGCTGGCCCGCCGCCGCATCCTGGTCCGCGAGAGCGACCTCGACCGCGCGCAGGACATCCTTCGTGCTGCGCCGATCCATGACCCCCAGGCAGAAAGCTCAGGAGGCGGTGGGCCTGCCGCCGCCATTCCGGAAGCTGAAGAGTTCACTGCTGACGGCTGAAGGCTTTTACCATGATCCCCACAGCGCCGTCCTTCCACGAGAATGCCGCCCTGTTCGGGCACGACTCGACGCCGCGCCTCCTCGCCTTTGAATTGGAGGGGGATGACAAGGTCCGCGTCTTTACTCGAACAGAAGATGCTAAGACGGTCTCGGACGTTCGCCCCTTCCGCCCCTTCGTCCTCCTGGCCAGCACCGATCTCCTCACGGGATGGGCCGGCGGCTACGACGTGCAAGAGCTTCAGGGCGACGGGCTCTACCGGTTCCTGGTCCTGCTGCACGGCTGGGGCGACGCCCTCCGGGCCCGGGCCGACCTTCAGAAGGTGACGGGGAAGACCCAGACGGCGTCGGACGCACCCTACCTGTTCTTCAACGACCCCATCCAGCAGGACCTGATGCTGACGGGGCAGACCCACTTCCTGACCCTCCCCTTCGGGGACCTGCGCCGGATGCAACTGGACATCGAGACCTACTGCGGCGCCGGCTACGAGTTTCCCAATGCGGCGCGGGCCGAGGACCGGATCACCGCCATCGCCTTGGGCGACAGTACGGGGTGGGAGCATGTGATCTCGGGCAAGGCCCTCGCCGAGGCGGACATGCTGAAGGAGCTGGTCCGCATCATCCAGGAGCGGGACCCGGACGTGCTGGAGGGCCACAACCTGTTCCGGTTCGACCTGGAGTACATCGAGGCCCGCGCCAAGCGACACAAGGTCAAGCTGGCCCTGGGGCGCGGCGGGGCGGTCCTCCAAGGGCATCCCTCGCGCATGCAGATCGCCGAGCGGGCCATCACCTACCGGAAGTACGAAATCTTCGGCCGCCACATCATTGACACCTGGATCTTGGCCCAGCACTACGACGTCACCGCGCGCGAGCTGGAGGGGTTCGGCCTGAAGGAGATCGCCAGGCACTTCGGCCTGGCCACCGAGGACCGGACCTATATCTTGCCCGAGAAGGTTTCGTGGTACTTCGATCACGAGCCAGACACCCTGTTCAATTACGCGCTGGACGACGTGCGGGAGACGCGCGCCCTGAGCGCGATCCTGAGCCAGAGCTACTTCGTCCAGGCCCAGATCTTCCCGTTCTCGTACCAGAACGTGGCCCTGCGCGGGAACGCCACGAAGATTGATGCCCTCCTGATCCGGGAATACCTGCGCCAGCGGCACGCCATCCCCACCCCGGAGCCGCCGCAGGAGGTCCTGGGCGGCCACACCGAGATCGCCTACCAGGGCGTGGCCCGCCGCGTCCTGCACTGCGACGTGACCTCGCTGTACCCGTCCGTGATGCTGGCCTTCGCCTACTTCCCCCGGCGCGACAGCCTGGGCGTCTTCGCCTCGCTCCTCAAGGACCTGCGGGCCTTCCGGGTCCAGGCCAAACAACTGGCCCGGGCGTCGGAGACGGACGAGGCCCGCAACTACTACGAGGCCCTGCAGAGCACGTTCAAGATCCTGATCAACTCCTTCTACGGGTACCTCGGTTTCCCCATGGGGCACTTCAACGACTACCAGGCTGCCAACCAGGTGACGGCCAAGGGGCGGGAGCTGATCCACGCCGTAATGGCGTGGTTGAAGGATCGGGGAGCCCGCCTCATCGAGATCGACACCGATGGCCTCTACTTCGTGGCGCCTCCTGATGTCCGGACGGCGGAGGACGAGGAGCGCCTGCTGTCCGAGGTGGGCAAGGTCCTGCCCGAGGGGATCAGCCTGGAGCTGGCAGGACGCTACCAGGCCATGTTCAGCTACAAGATGAAGAATTACGCCCTGCTGGACGAGGGCGGGCGCCTCAGCATCACGGGCTCGGGCCTGCGGTCGCGCGGGCTGGAGCTGTTCCAGCGCGAGTGGATGGAAGAGATGTTCTTGCATCTGCTGAAGGGCGAGCCGCAGAAGATCCGGGAACTCACCCAGCGGTACGCCGAGGCCTTCGAGCAGCACAAATTCGACGTCCGCAAGTTCATGAAGACGGAGACGTTGCAGGATTCACTCGACACGTACCGCGAAAAGATCCGGGGAAGCAAACGAAACCCCGCGGCGGCGTACGAGCTGGCCCTGCGCTCGGCCCGCCCCTACCAGCCGGGTGACCAGACCTCCTACTACGTCTCCGGCACCTCGAAGAAGGTGAAGGTGCATGAGGCGGCCAAGCTGGCCAGCGAGTGGGACCCCAAGAACCCGGACGAGAACGTCGAGTATTACAAGGCCAAGCTGGTCGAGCTGGCGGAGAAGTTCAGGCCATTCTTCGAAACGGGCTAGAAGGCGCGCAGGCTGGAAAGCTGGCAGGCTTCACAGCTCCTGGCGCCTCAGCCTGCAAGCGTTCCCGCGTGCCGGCGTTCCAGCATGCCAGCAGGCCTTGAGGTTCTTGGCGTCATGGCGGTTCGATAATGGGCATGGATCGAAAAAAGTGGCTGGTCGTCATCGCGGTGGACATGGCCATGTTCCTGGCGGCCCTGGATTCCACCGTGATCGGCACCGCCATGCCCACGGTGGTGGCCAGCCTGGGCGGCCTCAGCCTCTTCAGTTGGGTCTTCTCCATCTACCTGCTGACCTCTACGGCGGCCCTCCCCATCTTCGGACGCCTGTCCGACCTCTTCGGCCGCCGGAACATGTTCGTGGTGGCGGTCTGGATCTTCACGGGCGCATCGGCCCTGTGCGGCCTGGCCACCAGCATGGTTTCCCTCATCGCGGCGCGCGCCCTCCAGGGCATCGGGGCGGGCGGCACCTTCGCCCTCGCCCAGGCGGTCTTCGGCGAGATCTTCCCAGCGCATGAGCGGGGGCGAATGCAGGGCTACCTGTCGGCCGTGTGGGGAATCTCGGCCTTGGTCGGTCCGCTGATCGGCGGTCTCATCGTCACGTACCTGGGCTGGCGCTGGACCTTCTTCGTCAACATCCCGGTGGGCGTGGCCGCCAATTATATGCTAGTGGTGGGCCTCACCGGCATGGCCAGCGAGGGGACGCGCCGGCGGATTGATTACGCCGGGGCCGCCTGTCTGGTTGTCAGCATCGTCTCGCTGATGCTGGCCCTGTTAGAGGTCGGCAGGGTGGGCCATGTGTTCGGGGCCGAAACGTTCGCAGGCCTAGCCGTGTGCTTGATCTTCACGGCGGTTTTCCTGCTGGTCGAGAGTCGGGCCCCGGAACCCATCCTGCCGCTCGGGCTCTTCGGCAGCCGGACCTTCGTCACGACGACGGTTTGCCTGTTCCTCTCGGGCCTCGCCATGTTCGGCGCCACCGCCTTCATTCCCCTCTTCGTCCAGGCGGTCCTGGGCGGCACGGCCATCCAGGCCGGCACCGTTCTCACTCCCACCAGCTTGAGCTGGGTCATGGGGAGCACAATCGGCGGGCGCCTGCTGAATCGCCTTGGCTATCGCGCCCTGGCTGTCGCAGGGATGGTCGGCCTGACAACCGGCTACCTGCTGTTCACGCGGCTCGGGACGGGATCACCGCTCAGTCACGCGGCAGGGAGCGGCATGATCCTGGGCCTGGGGATGGGCCTCATCACCGTCACGACGGTCGTCGCTGTGCAAACCACGGCGCCGCGAGGACAGATCGGGGTCGTCTCGACCCTGCCCTTCTTCTTCCGGAACATTGGCGCCACGATCGGCGTGGCCATCATGGGGACGATTCTGAACGCTCACGTGTCCGGATTGGGGGGAAGCCCCCTATCCATGATCGGCGGTGAAGGAGCTTTCCAGACGATGCCGACCGTCCTCCGTGGAGAGTTGGCGCACGGCATCCGGGCGGCGTTCTTCTTTGGCCTGGGGGCCGTGGCCCTTGGTATCCCAATGAGCTTGATGGTCCCGGATCTTTCGCCGATTCGACCGGCCGCGCGGACCGAGACAGGAAGGGTGCAATCCACCGCTCCGCCGGGCGAGTTCTCGTAAGACGCCGCGCCCGGGGTAACCCGGGCGGGACCGTCCGGCGGCGCCTGCCGGGGCCTGGCGAAAAGCTTGACCGGAACTGGTTATCTGGCTACCCTTACCGCGGTTCTTACGCAGCGAGCCGTCCACCAGTGAGGATCACACCATGAACCCACAGCTACTTGAGACCCGCGTGGAGAAACTGACAGGGCTCCTTGAGGTCGGCAAGGCCATGGCCTCGGAGCGGAACCTGGACCGCCTGCTCCAGTTGATCCTGAGCGAGGTCACCAAGGTCATGGAGGCCGACCGCAGCTCCCTCTTCCTCGTGGACCGGGAGCGGAATGAACTCTGGTCCAAGATCGCCCAGGGCCTGGAGGTGCGCGAGATCCGCATCAAGATCGGCATGGGCATCTCCGGATACGTCGCCCAGACGGGAAAGACGGTCAACATCCAGGACGCCTACAACGATCCCCGCTTCAACCAGGAGACGGATAAGCGCACCGGCTATCGGACGCGGACCATCCTCTGCGTCCCCATGCTGAACAAGCTGAACGAGGTCATCGGCGTCCTCCAGGTTCTGAACAAGCGGGACGGCGTGTTCACCCTCGAAGACGAGGAGCTGCTGCTGGCCCTTTCCAGCCAGGCGGCAGTGGCCGTCGAGAACGCCATTCTCTATGAGGATATTCAGAAGCTCTTTGAGGGCTTCATCAAGGCCTCGGTGTACGCCATCGAGTCACGAGATCCCACCACCTCCGGTCATTCGGAACGCGTGGCCATTCTGACCGTCGGATTGGCCGAGAAGGTGGACCGGGTGGACTCCGGCCCGTACGCCGGCATCACCTTCTCCGCCGAGGACATGCGGGAGCTGCGCTATGCCGCGCTCCTACACGACTTCGGCAAGGTCGGCGTGCGCGAGCCGGTGCTGGTCAAGGGCAATAAGCTCTACCCGCACCATCTGGATATCGTGGCGGCCCGCTTCAAGTTCATCAAGAAGACGCTGGAGACCACCTACCTCCAGAAGAAGCTGGGGCTGGCACTGACCCTGGGGCAGGGGTGCGAGCGGGAACTGGCGGCCCTGGACGAGGAGCTCCAGCGGCGGCTAGCCGAGGTGGACGAGGAGTTCAGTTTCATCCTGGAGGCGAACAAGCCCACCGTTCTCCCCCAGGGGGCATTCGAGCGCATCCAGGAGATCGCCACCAACACCTTCGTGGACGCGGACGGCGCCAAGGTTCCCTTCCTCACCACGAAGGAGGCGGAGAACCTCTCCATCGGCAAGGGCAGCCTGAACCTCCAAGAGCGGCTGGAGATCGAGTCTCACGTCACCCACAGCTTCCGCTTCCTGCGCCAGATCCCCTGGACCAAAGATCTGCGACGCATTCCTACCATCGCCTACGCGCACCACGAGAAAATGACCGGCAGAGGCTATCCCAACGCCTTGCGCGGCGATGACATCCCGTTCCAGGCCAAGATGATGGCGATCTGCGATGTCTACGACGCCCTGACGGCGTCGGACCGTCCCTACAAGCGGGCGCTCCCGCCCGAGCGGGCCCTGGACATCCTGGGGATGGAGGTGAAGGACGGCAACCTGGATACCGAGCTCGTGCGCATCTTCACCGAGGGCAAGGTCTGGGCCCTCACGGTCGGCATGCGCCCCGGCGCCTGAGGCCATGCGGGATCCATCTTTCCATTTCTCCCGCCATACGTCGCCCAAAACTGAAAAGGGTGAGCCGAATTCCCTCCCTCATGCTCCCCGCGACGGGGTGGTTCGCCCGGTCGGCGGTGGGACTTCCCGCTCTCCGCTCGGAGAGGAGGTCCCCCCAGGGGAGCACCCACTCTGGCCGGTGCGTGCAACCGCCCCTCGAGACGGTACTGGCCCCTCTCCAGCGAAATCGGATACACCTCACGATTTCATGCACT